>NZ_JBFODJ010000123.1:0-5264 GCF_040908265.1 Aeromonas sp. R5-1 | reverse complement strand
TGGCTAATAACATCATGTCGATCAGCCAATAACATCATGCCGATCACCATTTTTCTACCCGCAGGAACTGCGTCTTTCTTTTACTCTGCCTGATCGGCATCGGTCAAGTTGATGCCCTGTTTTCGCATCGACTCACCTGTCAAACCTACTCGTACCGCTCTGTGGATCAGCCGGTCCAGGATCGCTTCTGCGAATGTGGCCTCTCCGATCATCCCATACCATTTCTCTACCGGCAGTTGGCTCGCAACCACTGTCGAGACCCTCCCGTAACGGGTATCGATGATCTCCAGCAAATTACTGCGCTCGGCCGCATCCAGCATCTCCATGCCCCAGTCATCCAGGATCAGCAAGCCCACATTATTCACCTGCTCCAGCAGCTTCGGATAACTGCCATCCGCCTGCGCCAGTCTCATCTCTTCCAGCAGGGTTTTCAGCCGGTAGTAGCGCACCGCTACGCCTTGCCGGATAAAATAGCGGCCCAACGCACAGGCCAGGTAACTCTTCCCACAGCCTGCCGCCCCCGTCAGCAGCAGGTTTTGCTGATGAGCCAGCCACTGCCCTTCCAGTAGCTGGCGGATCTGCGCTTTGCTTATTCCCCGGCTGGCACGGTAGTCCAGCTGCTCAATTTGACCGGACAATCGAAACCGCGCTTGCTTCTCCAACCGGTTAACTTTGCGCTGCTCCCGTTGCACCAGCTCATGACTCAGCAGCAGTTGCAGCCGCTCTTCAAAGCTCATGTCCTGATACAACGCGCTCTGTGTCTGTTGCTGACTCAGCGCCTGTTTCACACCGCCCAGACGCAGGGTGCTCAGTTGTTCATCGAGATGTAATTGCATGCTCTTTTCCTTGTTGAGTGATGGATTAGTGGAAGTAGTGTTCGCCGTGGACATTGTCATGATGGATGTCTTGCAACGGATCCTGGCGTGAGGTGGCAACTGGTTGTTGTTCCAGCCCGTGTTTGAGCATGTTGCGGATGTGGTGCAGCCGGTTGGCGCCGGTCAGATAGCCACGTAGACAGGCGGCCTCCAGCCGCGCCTTGCCATACTTTTTGCTCTGTCCCAGCAGGGCCTGACAAGGTCGCACGGCTTGGGCCGGATGCGCTGCCTGGCGGATAAAACTATCCACCCAATGCGTGGTATAGGGCCCGATGGACGCGGCCCAGCTCAGTAGGCGTTCAGGTGAGCACTCCAGCAGTGCCTGGTGATGCGCTGGCATATGGGCGGGCAGACTGCTGTGCTGGCCTTTGCGATGACTGCGTGGGTGCTGAGCGACGACCTTACCCGCGTGATACAGGGTGACCGTACGCTCCGCCAGATGGGCTTCCAGCCGCTTGCCCTGCAAGGCATAAGGGACCGAGTAATAGTGCTTCTCCAGGTCGACGTGGTAATCCTTGCCGACCAGCACCGACACCACTTTGGTGTACTGGTAGGGGTACGCTGGCAAGGGCTTGAGTGCTGGCGCATCGAGCTCGGCAAACATGGATGCGCGGCAACCGGGCAGCTTCTGGAAGGGTTTCTCATTGAGCCGGGTCAGTAACCCGGATATCCGTTGGTTAAGCTGAGCCAGGCTATGGAAGGTCTCATGGCGCAGTACCGCCAGGATCCAGCGGGTGACGATCTGTACCCCCACCTCGGCCTTGGATTTATCTTTCGGCTTGCGCGGCCTGGCGGGCATGATCGCTGTGCCGAAGTGAGCGGCCAGCATCTGGTAGGTGGGATTGAGATCCGGGTCAGTATTGCGTGCCACGCTGACCGCACTCTTCAAGCAATCAGGCACCACCAGTTGCGGGACGCCGCCGAAAAACTCAAAGGCCCGCTTGTGGCTCATCACCCAATCCTCAAGCTGTTGGGAGCGGGTGGCTTCAGCAAAGGTGTAGTTGGAGGCCCCGAGCACCGCGACGAAGACCTGGGCCCGATAGAGGATCTCACCGGTATGAGGATCCACGATGGGCATGGTCTGGCCACAGTAATCGACAAAGAGTTTTTCGCCCGCGATATGGGTCTGGCGCATCGACGGTTGCAGCACCGATGCCCACTCCTTATAGAGCCGACAGAAATGGTTGTAGCTGTAGTGGGCACCGTTATTGCGCTCGGCATACTCCTGCCACAGTAGCTCCAGCGTTACCCCTTTTTGACCGGGCTGTTTGAGCTCCTGATGGAGCACGGCCCAGTCAGGGAGCGGTTTGTGGCGGGTTTTGGACACCGCGCGGGTGCTGAGGAAGGCACGCTCCAGGGTGACATCATCCCAGCGCTCACAGAGCGGCCAGGTAGTGATATCCAACTGAGCAGCGCGATTGAGGTAATAGGAGACGGTGCTGGATGAGATATGCAGGCTGAGGGCGATCTGACGATGCGCCAGTTGAGCCTGATATTTGAGACGAAGGATTTCTTTGAGTTTTCTCACGGTGATAGGCCTCGCAGACATGCACTTTCCTCTTTTGGGTCCAGTTGGAAAGTGCGGGTTTAACGAAGCGGGGAGAAGAAGTCATCAATAACATTCATGCCGATCATGGTTTCCCATAGAGGAAAAAAGTGATCGGCCTGGGATGTTATTGGGCGATCGGCATGGATGTTATTGAGTGATCGGCATGAATGTTATTGAGCGATCGCCATGCGTGGGAATACGCAAGATTGACCGCCTCCGCACTGACCGCCATTAACTCACTGATGCGCAGACCCGTAGAGATACCGAGTTGGATGAGTGACACCTCCAGCAAATGGGTGCTTTTCAGGGCAAGAAATGCCTTAATTTCGTATTGATAAAATGGATCGGGTTCGTCCACCTCAAATTTGCATTTTTTAATGCCATCCATTGGACTGGTATGAATAACACCATCGCTGACAGCTCGGGCAAACACTTGCCTCAATATATCCAAATATTGGTTAATGGTATTTCCTTTATATTTTTTGTTGCAAAATTTCACTACGAGCAGTTCAATGTCACTCGCACGATATGACGTCAGCGGTTTATCACCAATCCATTTTATCAACTGTTCTGCTTTACGCTTCGAAATGTCATAGGTTGTCTGCGCATACTGGTATTTTTTGATTTCCAGGTGCTGACGAATGGCTGACGCCAGTGAATGCTCATCAACAATGACTGAACGCACAGTGTTGTGTTTAGTTTTTTGTTTTTGAACGGTCCTTTTATTGGTTTGTTTGTTCATAATTACCCTCATTACAGTTATAAATACTCCTTCAATTACAACAACAGCAATAGCAATAGCAAAACGTGATGCTCACGCATCGATACCGAGAGGGTAATAGTGCACCTAAAAACAGCGATATAAATTACTCTGTGACGCTATAAACAGATAAGTTTCACCTCAAAATCCTGTTAATTTGTCAAATGCCAAGTATACATTAGCGATAGCTGATGTCATTTAATCGATATAATCAAATGTTCCCGTCAGATTTTTACTCAACATTGCATCAAGCAAATACCATGTGTTATTCACTTCACCCGAATTTGGGTAATAACAACCCGTTCAGCGTATCGAAGATAGCTGTGATATTGGCGGTATTTTTTAAATCTGAAGGGGTGATAACCCTTGTTTGAACGAGATAAACGTGTCGGTGTGTTCTACGCCATATTCATTTCGTTTCGATCCTTCGTGTTTACTGTCGTTGTTATGTCCTTGTTAGCAGCTTTATCAGCATACTACAACGATTGAGGACCACTCGTCAATGAAAATAACCCACAAAGAAAAAGAAATGTCAACATATTTTTATTAGGTTTTTTAAATATTTTCCAATGTGCTTAAAATCATTATAAATCATGAAGATAGGGCCATACCCGCCCCATTAAACCGCCGAGAAATGCTCTCATATTGGTTTTTTCATGGGGGGAGACAGCCCTGTTACCCAAAAAATATGCGTCATCTTTACGGTGATTTTCCCCCTGACAGCAGGTGGTGGGGTATCAGGTCGGTAGGAAGGGATTGGATTTTCTCATTCAGCAGCCTAATGTTCACACGTTTGCCATAGCGGCCAAACGTCAGGCCGTTTTTACTGTGTCCCGCAAGTTCGGCTACAACATGCTCAGCGACATCCGCCTGCTGTAACTCATCGATGAAGGTATGCCGCAGCCCGTAAAGCGTGGGACGGCCCTGACCTACGATGCCAGCCTCATTGAGGTGGCGTTGGAAGCGACAGGTGATGTTATGCGCCCAGTCGTCGTCTTTGCCTGATGGTTGGTCATCGAACAAAAATACCTTCCCTTGACTGCGACGACTCTCCACATAGTCCAGGAATTGATGTCCAATCAACGCACTATGCAACGGCACGGTACGGTACGCATTGGCAGTTTTGAGCTGTTGATCCGCCTCTCCCGCATCGACCATCAGACACCAAATCCCCTCAACCTGTTTGATGTTCTGAGTTTTGAGCTGGCAAGCCTCGGAGGGTCGCAGCCCGGCATACAGGCACAGCAGGGGCACCCACCAGTCTTGAACTCTCAATTTTTTGCCTTTCTGGGATTGTTTGCTGCGCAGGCTGGCAAACAGCTGAGCCAGTTGAGGGCGATGCCAGCGCACTCGCTCCTCATCCGCCCGTTTGTGCGGCTTCTTGCCTGCCGTCAACCCATCAAAAGGGTTACGGCTGCAATAGTCCAGCGCCACGCACCAACGGAAGAACTGTTTCAGGGCGGCGAGGTAATCTCCTTTGGTTTTGAAACTGAGGTTGGTCTTGCGCAGCAAGCTGTTGCGGTACTCCTGCGCCAGAGCGGGCGTCACCTCATCGACTTTAACCCCTTTGGCCCAGGTGACGAAGGCGTTGATCCGAAGTTGGAGCTGGCCCACCGACCTATGCTGGATCCCCTCACTGGTTTTAGTCTCGATGAATCTCGCCAATGCGTGGGTGAGCATGATCCCACTGCTGGGGCAAGCTGGGGCATCAACAGAAGGTTCACGAGGTGTGGAAGGTGTTTGAGGAGGGATGAACCCCGCTGCTTTGAACGCGTCTAGATCGGCGCGGATCCAGCGATAGAAACTGCGGGGGGCAGTATCGGCAGGAGTAGCCGCGATAAGTGCGCGAGTACGAGCTGCCACTGCCAGGTTGCGGTCTACGGCGAGCTGACGATCTTTGGTGCAAAGGGAAGTACGGATAGCGAAGGGCAAGCCACGGTCACGTAATGACTTAGGCAGCGGGAGACGAGTGTAGTAGGTGCCGGAGGCATTTTTACTCAGATACATGATTGTTCCACCCAGTTGATCCAGGAAAAAAATCACGTAAGTCTAGAAATGAAAAAACCCGTTGAAATTCAAC
>NZ_JBFODJ010000122.1:0-7274 GCF_040908265.1 Aeromonas sp. R5-1 | reverse complement strand
GCCGGCCGCGCAAGGCGTGCTGGCAGCCGTGCAGACCCTGCGTGAGATGAACGCCGACAACCTGCGCAAGGTGCCGGCCGATGCACCCACGGCCTTCATCAAGCCGCGCTGGAAGCCGCTGGTGATCACCCCGGAAGGCCTCGACCGGAAATTCTACGAAATCTGCGCCCTGTCCGAGCTGAAGAACGCCCTGCGCTCCGGCGACATCTGGGTCAAGGGCTCGCGGCAGTTCCGCGACTTCGACGACTACCTGCTGCCGGCCGAGAAGTTCGCCGCACTCAAGCGCGAGCAGGCCCTGCCCCTGGCGATCAACCCGAACAGCGACCAGTACCTGGAAGAGCGTTTGCAGCTGCTGGACGAGCAGTTGGCCACCGTCACCCGCCTGGCCAAGGACAACGAGCTGCCCGATGCCATCCTCACCGAGTCAGGGCTGAAAATCACCCCGCTGGATGCGGCGGTGCCGGATCGGGCGCAGGCGCTGATCGACCAAACCAGCCAGTTACTGCCGCGCATCAAGATCACCGAACTGCTGATGGACGTGGACGACTGGACGGGCTTCAGCCGCCACTTCACCCACTTGAAGGACGGGGCCGAGGCCAAAGACAGGACGTTGCTGCTGTCCGCAATCCTCGGTGATGCGATCAACCTCGGGCTGACCAAGATGGCCGAGTCGAGCCCCGGCCTGACCTACGCCAAGCTGTCCTGGCTGCAAGCCTGGCACATCCGCGACGAAACCTATTCGGCGGCCTTGGCCGAGCTGGTCAACCACCAGTATCGCCACGCCTTTGCCGCCCACTGGGGCGACGGCACGACCTCATCCTCCGATGGCCAGCGCTTCCGCGCGGGTGGCCGGGGCGAGAGCACCGGGCACGTCAACCCGAAGTACGGTAGCGAGCCGGGACGGCTGTTCTATACCCATATCTCCGACCAGTACGCGCCGTTCAGCACCCGCGTGGTGAATGTCGGCGTCCGCGATTCCACCTATGTGCTCGACGGCCTGCTGTACCACGAGTCCGACCTGCGGATCGAGGAGCACTACACCGACACGGCCGGCTTCACCGATCACGTCTTTGCCCTGATGCACCTGCTAGGCTTCCGCTTCGCGCCGCGCATCCGCGACCTCGGCGAAACCAAGCTGTACGTGCCGCAGGGCGTGCAAGCCTACCCGACGTTGCGCCCGCTGATCGGCGGCACCCTGAACATCAAGCACGTGCGTGCCCACTGGGACGACATCCTGCGCCTGGCCAGCTCGATCAAGCAGGGCACCGTCACCGCCTCGCTGATGCTGCGCAAGCTCGGCAGCTACCCGCGCCAGAACGGACTGGCCGTGGCCCTGCGCGAGCTGGGCCGGATCGAGCGCACGCTGTTCATCCTGGACTGGCTGCAAAGTGTTGAACTGCGCCGCCGCGTGCATGCCGGCCTGAACAAAGGTGAGGCGCGCAACTCGCTGGCCAGGGCGGTGTTCTTCAACCGCCTTGGGGAAATCAGGGATCGGAGCTTCGAGCAGCAGCGCTACCGGGCCAGCGGCCTCAACCTGGTGACGGCGGCTATCGTGCTGTGGAACACGGTGTACCTGGAACGCGCCACCCAGGGGTTGGTCGAGGCCGGCAAGCCGGTGGACGGCGAGCTGCTGCAATTCCTGTCGCCGCTGGGCTGGGAGCACATCAACCTAACCGGCGATTACGTCTGGCGGCAGAGCCGCAGACTGGAAGACGGGAAGTTTCGGCCCTTACGGATGCCCGGAAAACCTTAGCGTACGATTTTTTCCGAATTCTGCGGGCTCCCCTATCTCATCTGCGCAAGGCAGAACGTGAAGACGGCCGCCCTGGACCTCGCCCGCGAGCGCCAGGCGCACGAGGCCGGCGCGCGGACCCGCGCCACGGCCCACGAGCGGACGCCGCAGCAGGAGCGCCAGAAGGCCGCCAGAGAGGCCGAGCGCGGCCGTGAGGCTTGGACGCTAGGGCAGGGCATGAAAAAGCCCGTAGCGGGCTGCTACGGGCGTCTGACGCGGTGGAAAGGGGGAGGGGATGTTGTCTACATGGCTCTGCTGTAGTGAGTGGGTTGCGCTCCGGCAGCGGTCCTGATCAATCGTCACCCTTTCTCGGTCCTTCAACGTTCCTGACAACGAGCCTCCTTTTCGCCAATCCATCGACAATCACCGCGAGTCCCTGCTCGAACGCTGCGTCCGGACCGGCTTCGTCGAAGGCGTCTATCGCGGCCCGCAACAGCGGCGAGAGCGGAGCCTGTTCAACGGTGCCGCCGCGCTCGCCGGCATCGCTGTCGCCGGCCTGCTCCTCAAGCACGGCCCCAACAGTGAAGTAGCTGATTGTCATCAGCGCATTGACGGCGTCCCCGGCCGAAAAACCCGCCTCGCAGAGGAAGCGAAGCTGCGCGTCGGCCGTTTCCATCTGCGGTGCGCCCGGTCGCGTGCCGGCATGGATGCGCGCGCCATCGCGGTAGGCGAGCAGCGCCTGCCTGAAGCTGCGGGCATTCCCGATCAGAAATGAGCGCCAGTCGTCGTCGGCTCTCGGCACCGAATGCGTATGATTCTCCGCCAGCATGGCTTCGGCCAGTGCGTCGAGCAGCGCCCGCTTGTTCCTGAAGTGCCAGTAAAGCGCCGGCTGCTGAACCCCCAACCGTTCCGCCAGTTTGCGTGTCGTCAGACCGTCTACGCCGACCTCGTTCAACAGGTCCAGGGCGGCACGGATCACTGTATTCGGCTGCAACTTTGTCATGCTTGACACTTTATCACTGATAAACATAATATGTCCACCAACTTATCAGTGATAAAGAATCCGCGCGTTCAATCGGACCAGCGGAGGCTGGTCCGGAGGCCAGACGTGAAACCCAACAGACCCCTGATCGTAATTCTGAGCACTGTCGCGCTCGACGCTGTCGGCATCGGCCTGATTATGCCGGTGCTGCCGGGCCTCCTGCGCGATCTGGTTCACTCGAACGACGTCACCGCCCACTATGGCATTCTGCTGGCGCTGTATGCGTTGATGCAATTTGCCTGCGCACCTGTGCTGGGCGCGCTGTCGGATCGTTTCGGGCGGCGGCCGGTCTTGCTCGTCTCGCTGGCCGGCGCTGCTGTCGACTACGCCATCATGGCGACGGCGCCTTTCCTTTGGGTTCTCTATATCGGGCGGATCGTGGCCGGCATCACCGGGGCGACTGGGGCGGTAGCCGGCGCTTATATTGCCGATATCACTGATGGCGATGAGCGCGCGCGGCACTTCGGCTTCATGAGCGCCTGTTTCGGGTTCGGGATGGTCGCGGGACCTGTGCTCGGTGGGCTGATGGGCGGTTTCTCCCCCCACGCTCCGTTCTTCGCCGCGGCAGCCTTGAACGGCCTCAATTTCCTGACGGGCTGTTTCCTTTTGCCGGAGTCGCACAAAGGCGAACGCCGGCCGTTACGCCGGGAGGCTCTCAACCCGCTCGCTTCGTTCCGGTGGGCCCGGGGCATGACCGTCGTCGCCGCCCTGATGGCGGTCTTCTTCATCATGCAACTTGTCGGACAGGTGCCGGCCGCGCTTTGGGTCATTTTCGGCGAGGATCGCTTTCACTGGGACGCGACCACGATCGGCATTTCGCTTGCCGCATTTGGCATTCTGCATTCACTCGCCCAGGCAATGATCACCGGCCCTGTAGCCGCCCGGCTCGGCGAAAGGCGGGCACTCATGCTCGGAATGATTGCCGACGGCACAGGCTACATCCTGCTTGCCTTCGCGACACGGGGATGGATGGCGTTCCCGATCATGGTCCTGCTTGCTTCGGGTGGCATCGGAATGCCGGCGCTGCAAGCAATGTTGTCCAGGCAGGTGGATGAGGAACGTCAGGGGCAGCTGCAAGGCTCACTGGCGGCGCTCACCAGCCTGACCTCGATCGTCGGACCCCTCCTCTTCACGGCGATCTATGCGGCTTCTATAACAACGTGGAACGGGTGGGCATGGATTGCAGGCGCTGCCCTCTACTTGCTCTGCCTGCCGGCGCTGCGTCGCGGGCTTTGGAGCGGCGCAGGGCAACGAGCCGATCGCTGATCGTGGAAACGATAGGCCTATGCCATGCGGGTCAAGGCGACTTCCGGCAAGCTATACGCGCCCTAGGAGTGCGGTTGGAACGTTGGCCCAGCCAGATACTCCCGATCACGAGCAGGACGCCGATGATTTGAAGCGCACTCAGCGTCTGATCCAAGAACAACCATCCTAGCAACACGGCGGTCCCCGGGCTGAGAAAGCCCAGTAAGGAAACAACTGTAGGTTCGAGTCGCGAGATCCCCCGGAACCAAAGGAAGTAGGTTAAACCCGCTCCGATCAGGCCGAGCCACGCCAGGCCGAGAACATTGGTTCCTGTAGGCATCGGGATTGGCGGATCAAACACTAAAGCTACTGGAACGAGCAGAAGTCCTCCGGCCGCCAGTTGCCAGGCGGTAAAGGTGAGCAGAGGCACGGGAGGTTGCCACTTGCGGGTCAGCACGGTTCCGAACGCCATGGAAACCGCCCCCGCCAGGCCCGCTGCGACGCCGACAGGATCTAGCGCTGCGTTTGGTGTCAACACCAACAGCGCCACGCCCGCAGTTCCGCAAATAGCCCCCAGGACCGCCATCAATCGTATCGGGCTACCTAGCAGAGCGGCAGAGATGAACACGACCATCAGCGGCTGCACAGCGCCTACCGTCGCCGCGACCCCGCCCGGCAGGCGGTAGACCGAAATAAACAACAAGCTCCAGAATAGCGAAATATTAAGTGCGCCGAGGATGAAGATGCGCATCCACCAGATTCCCGTTGGAATCTGTCGGACGATCATCACGAGCAATAAACCCGCCGGCAACGCCCGCAGCATCGCGACCGTCATCGGTGAGAAGTTCGGCAGGTATTGGGTGGTGACAATGTAGGTGCTGCCCCAAATGGCAGGTGCTATCGCTGTGAACAATAAATCGGGCGTGCGTAATGACATGCGATTACAAGACCTCCGCTACGGCGATGGGTTTTTGAGAGTTGCAGGCGCCGCGATGACCGCACCCTGACTTGGACTGGCCCTGCCTCGCACCAATCCACCTGCGGCTATGGCCGCGATCATGCGAGGCCCGAAAATTACACGACCTGTACACGTCCGCCGAACCCGGAACGCAACAGAGCTTCGTGGGCATCCCGATCCGGGTCGTAGCAGCAGTCCTGGACCAAACGCACGTCGTAGTCCGCATCACTAGCCCAGGCGACGCTTGAAAGAACAACGCCGGTGGTGCTTATCCCGGCCATGACAAGCGTGCTTACGCCGCGCGTCCGAAGGTCGGCGTCGAGCGCCGTGCCATAAAAGACGCTGGCTCGCGGACATGCATAGAAAAGGTCGCCCCGTTCGATCGCAAGCCCTTCGACGGGCAGACCGGTGCGAAATCGTCCGCTCGGGAGATACGGTGAGATTTGGCGATTCGTCGCCGGCGGCGCATGTTCATACTCTTCGCCGAGCGAAAAGTTGGGGAACAGCACGGGCCGGCCGCGCAAGGCGTGCTGGCAGCCGTGCAGACCCTGCGTGAGATGAACGCCGACAACCTGCGCAAGGTGCCGGCCGATGCACCCACGGCCTTCATCAAGCCGCGCTGGAAGCCGCTGGTGATCACCCCGGAAGGCCTCGACCGGAAATTCTACGAAATCTGCGCCCTGTCCGAGCTGAAGAACGCCCTGCGCTCCGGCGACATCTGGGTCAAGGGCTCGCGGCAGTTCCGCGACTTCGACGACTACCTGCTGCCGGCCGAGAAGTTCGCCGCACTCAAGCGCGAGCAGGCCCTGCCCCTGGCGATCAACCCGAACAGCGACCAGTACCTGGAAGAGCGTTTGCAGCTGCTGGACGAGCAGTTGGCCACCGTCACCCGCCTGGCCAAGGACAACGAGCTGCCCGATGCCATCCTCACCGAGTCAGGGCTGAAAATCACCCCGCTGGATGCGGCGGTGCCGGATCGGGCGCAGGCGCTGATCGACCAAACCAGCCAGTTACTGCCGCGCATCAAGATCACCGAACTGCTGATGGACGTGGACGACTGGACGGGCTTCAGCCGCCACTTCACCCACTTGAAGGACGGGGCCGAGGCCAAAGACAGGACGTTGCTGCTGTCCGCAATCCTCGGTGATGCGATCAACCTCGGGCTGACCAAGATGGCCGAGTCGAGCCCCGGCCTGACCTACGCCAAGCTGTCCTGGCTGCAAGCCTGGCACATCCGCGACGAAACCTATTCGGCGGCCTTGGCCGAGCTGGTCAACCACCAGTATCGCCACGCCTTTGCCGCCCACTGGGGCGACGGCACGACCTCATCCTCCGATGGCCAGCGCTTCCGCGCGGGTGGCCGGGGCGAGAGCACCGGGCACGTCAACCCGAAGTACGGTAGCGAGCCGGGACGGCTGTTCTATACCCATATCTCCGACCAGTACGCGCCGTTCAGCACCCGCGTGGTGAATGTCGGCGTCCGCGATTCCACCTATGTGCTCGACGGCCTGCTGTACCACGAGTCCGACCTGCGGATCGAGGAGCACTACACCGACACGGCCGGCTTCACCGATCACGTCTTTGCCCTGATGCACCTGCTAGGCTTCCGCTTCGCGCCGCGCATCCGCGACCTCGGCGAAACCAAGCTGTACGTGCCGCAGGGCGTGCAAGCCTACCCGACGTTGCGCCCGCTGATCGGCGGCACCCTGAACATCAAGCACGTGCGTGCCCACTGGGACGACATCCTGCGCCTGGCCAGCTCGATCAAGCAGGGCACCGTCACCGCCTCGCTGATGCTGCGCAAGCTCGGCAGCTACCCGCGCCAGAACGGACTGGCCGTGGCCCTGCGCGAGCTGGGCCGGATCGAGCGCACGCTGTTCATCCTGGACTGGCTGCAAAGTGTTGAACTGCGCCGCCGCGTGCATGCCGGCCTGAACAAAGGTGAGGCGCGCAACTCGCTGGCCAGGGCGGTGTTCTTCAACCGCCTTGGGGAAATCAGGGATCGGAGCTTCGAGCAGCAGCGCTACCGGGCCAGCGGCCTCAACCTGGTGACGGCGGCTATCGTGCTGTGGAACACGGTGTACCTGGAACGCGCCACCCAGGGGTTGGTCGAGGCCGGCAAGCCGGTGGACGGCGAGCTGCTGCAATTCCTGTCGCCGCTGGGCTGGGAGCACATCAACCTAACCGGCGATTACGTCTGGCGGCAGAGCCGCAGACTGGAAGACGGGAAGTTTCGGCCCTTACGGATGCCCGGAAAACCTTAGCGTACGATTTTTTCCGAATTCTGCGGGCTCCCC
>NZ_JBFODJ010000121.1:0-12256 GCF_040908265.1 Aeromonas sp. R5-1 | reverse complement strand
CATGTACAGGATCTTTAGCGCCAACCAATTGAAATAGATATAAAAAAGGCTTCGTTTGTGATCTAATTTTATCGCCAAACAAAATCAACACGCGCGAAGCCTATGACCATTATTAATGCTAATCACTATCTGGAGCAACTCCTGGCTCCCGCCGCACTCGAGCGCATTGCTCGGCTCTGCAAGTTTTGTCTGCGTCAGCGCGCCATTACCCCTGCCATGCTCGTACCTGCACTGTTGCGGGCCATGGGGGGCGACCAGGTCAATGACATTGCCAGCTTACACCGTCATTTCAATGCCTTGCAGCTGACGAAAGAGCATCAGGTTTCTTACAAACCGTTTCACAATCAGCTGCGTAAAGAGAGCTTTGCCCTGTTTATGAAAGCGCTGGTCGAACGGGCCATCGCCTTGCGTATCGACCATCAACTCAAAGCGGCCTCCCTCGGCGCGTTCAAGCAGGTGTTATTGCACGATGGCACCTCCTTCGCGGTGCACCGGCGTCTGGCGGCTGACTTTCCCGGCCGGTTCAAGACCATCAGTCCGGCGGCTATCGAGTGCCATATGACCATGTCTCTGTCGGAGCAGAGCCCACTGTGCATGAGTGTGTCTGCCGATACCGCAGGGGAGCGGCAATTTCTCCCTGAGGCTCACAAGCTGGCCAACTGCCTGCTGCTGGCTGACGCGGGTTACATTGACAGGGCCTGGTTTGAGCAGGTGAACGACGCTGGCGGATTTTATCTGGTGCGAGGAACGCAAAGCCTGAACCCCAAGATAATCCAGGCCTGGCGCGGTGATGGGCGGGAAGTGCCAAAACTGGCGGGACTGTCACTGAAAGAGGCAGGACGGCGGCGCTGTCGGGCCGAGGTGCTGGATATGGTGGTGAAGTCCGGCAAGGTCGAGTACCGCTTGATCCGACGCTGGTTTGCCGAGGAAAAGCGGTTCTGCTTGTGGATGACCAACCTGCCGCGAGCGGCATGGTCAGCAGAGCAGGTGATGAGCCTGTATCGCTGCCGTTGGCAGGTGGAGTTGTTATTTAAAGAGTGGAAATCGCACAACCGGCTCAAGGGGTTTGTGACGGGGGAGAAAGCCATCGCCGAGGGATTGGTGTGGACGAGTTTGCTGTCGCTGGTGATGAAAAGGCGGGTCGCGCAGAGTGTGATGACAGGGAAGCTATCGATGTTGAAAGCGTCAAAGAACAGTACGACATGGTGGTTGCCGCTATTGGAAGCAGTGGCCCATAGAGCGCTGACAGAAATAAGGGAAAGACTGGAATGGGCAGCTGATTATTTGGCCAAGAACGCTTGCCGAACCAAGCAGAGAAAATCGATACAGAACAGGACCTTGGAAGGAGTTTTAAAGGGACTCAACGCTTAAGGTCCTGTACATGAGAAATTACTAAACAGTATATTGATGATTCTAGAACATTAAAAAAAGGCGAAAGTATATTAAGTTCATGGAAGGGGGAGGATAAATGATTTTTATGTAAATGCGTCATGAACTTAAAACTTGTTTTGAGTTTATGACGCGTTGAGCAAGCCCCTAAAGTTTTAGGGGCGCGGTAGCCATAAGATATTAAAGTATAATTTAAATTATATTATCGCTTTAATATTTTTAATTATCTTATCACCTAATTGTCGAGTGTTCATCTTAGAACCAGCACTATTGATAGGGCTTACACTCAATTCTTTTGCTATTTTTATTAAAGTTGGTTTTGTTATTTTTTCGGATATTCCATCGGTCAATACTTCAATAGTACCATTTTCATATTGTCGTATTATATGATTTTTGTAGTAAACTTCCTCTCTGATTTCCATTTCAGATAGTGGTTTGATTTCTCTTGTTTTTGATGATTTTATTGCATTTTTGTCTCTTATCTTATTGCCTAATGGGTAAAGCAGTTTTTTACCATTTGTATCTCTTAATAATGGTAGTAGTTCTTCTTTTTTAGAGTCTACTAATATGTTTATTTCTAAATCTGTAGTGTTTATTTCTAAAATCACTATCCTATCAACATATGATAATGTTGATTTTGTAAATGATACGTGATTACTTGTAGTTATCGTTTTTACTGATATTCTCTCCCCCTCTGAACTAATTACATCATACCCATGCTGGTTATTTTCTAAAGCCATTTGGCCATATGTATACATAGCTGTATACAATTCACCAATTCTTCCCGTTAAATGGCTAAGTTCTTGGGCAGAAACACCCCATGATAATTCTTGTTGCAGCCATTCTAAAGATTTTCCTAATGATTGAATAATTTGGAATTGTGATAATGACATATTTTATTTCCTTATTTTTATTTTATTCAGTATCCGATCATCCGTGGCTTTTCCGACTACTTATTTTATGGGCAAACTCAAATGGTCTAACTATATCGTCTTTGTTGGCATCAAGATAATCAGACCACCACTGTAACATCAGCCTTCTCTCATCCAGATGTTCGGCAAGATGGATGTAAGCAGCGCGAACGTTGTTACGCTCCTGATGGCTCATCTGGCGTTCAACAGCATCTTTTGACCATAAGCCTGACTCAATCAAGGCACTACAGGCCATAGAACGGAAACCGTGACCACAAACTTCTGTTTTGGTGTCATAGCCCATTTTTCGTAAAGCGTTGTTGATCGTGTTTTCACTCATAGGCTTATCTGCATAGTGATCGCCCGTAAAAATAATTTTCGGATCTTTGCTGAGATTCTGGATCTCTTTCAGAATAGAGACGGCTTGTCGGCTCAATGGGACGAGATGAGGCGTTTTCATCTTGGAGCCACGGCTGGAGTGTTTCACTCCCAGAAGCTCCTCACGCTCTGCAGGAATGGTCCACAACGCATTTTTGAAATCAATTTCTGACCAGCGGGCAAAACGTAGTTCGCTGGAACGAACGAAAGTTAGCAAAGTTAGCTTAACAGCAAGACGGGTAAGCGGTCTTCCTCTGTAGCTCTCAACGCGGCTGAGAAGCTCTGTAATGCGTTCAAAAGGAAGAGCAGGACGATGAACCCTTTTTGCTGTTGCAATGGCTCCAGCTAAATCCTGAGCAGGATTACTCTCGATAAGACTGTTATGGACAGCATATCGCATGATTGCGGTGATACGTTGTTGTAGACGGGCTGCAATTTCGAGATGACCTGATTTTTCAGTCATCTTGATTGGCTGAAGCAGGTCACGGGTTTTGAGGTCAGTAATGTTTCGTTTACCAATGACAGGGAACACATGATTGGTCAGGCTGTTCATCACCCTTTCAGCATGTGTTTCTGACCATTTGATGTTGCTTGCATGCCAGTCTCTGGCAACGGCTTCAAAAGCCAGTGTGCCGCTTTGTTCAACTTTATCGGATTTTTTCTTTTCAGATGGGTCAATACCAGCAGCAATTAATCTTCTGGCATCATCACGGCGGTGACGTGCGTCGGCAAGTGATACAGCGGGGTAAACCCCCAGAGCCAGTAGCTTTTGCTTTCCTGCAAAGCGGTATTGCAGACGCCAGTACTTGGACCCATTCGGATGAATCAGAAGATGCATGCCGCTGCTGTCTGTGAGCTTTACAGGCTTATCGCCGGGTTTGGCATTTCTTACTTTGACATCAGTGAGAGCCATCATTCACCCCCTCTTTTGATGGTACAAATCGTATCGAACTAAAGATACCAACGAATATACCATCAAATGATGACGCTTGCCGATGAAAGTCAGATAGCGGTGGGAGAAGGGCTGGAGTCAATAATATGTTGACTTTAAAAGAAAAAATGGACGTCGATTGACGTCCATTTATAGAATAGTGGTGCCCGGACCCGGACTCTCACTACTTTTTCAACGCCGGGGCTGCACGCCAGTCGATCACAAGACAGATTCATACAAATCTTTATCAAGTGTCACATCAGTGTCACGGTCCGTCGGCATAGTGTGCCCTGTCCAAACAACAGGGTCTCTTGCCATGAAGGTGTTCAAGCAGTGGTCTCCCCGTCGAATTGCTCGCTATATCAAGAGCTTCCATCATGGAAGCTTCATGGTTGAAGCACTGGGGCGGTTTGAGTTTCAAGGGGGGATCATCGATGTGAAGCCGTTGAGCTGTCATCAGGCGCTGAGCCTGGCCCGGCAGATCAACCTGGCCGTGCGCGATCTGCGCACCACCACCCTGTTGCCGGGCTGACATACTCCTTTCTGTCTGTCGTCGACTTCCATGTACACATTTGCCCGCCGCTCATTCGAGCGTGCGGGCTGTTTTTCTGAAGGTTGTGCCCTGCCTCAGTGCTGCAGGATCTGGGAGAGGAAGAGCTTGGTCCGATCGGACTGGGGGTTGTCAAAGAACTGATCCGGCACGTTCTCTTCGATGATTTGCCCCCGGTCCATGAAGATCACCCTGTCCGCCACCTGCTTGGCAAACCCCATCTCGTGGGTGACGCAGAGCATGGTCATCCCCTCGTGGGCCAGCTCCACCATCACATCCAGCACCTCCCGCACCATCTCGGGATCCAGCGCAGACGTCGGCTCGTCAAACAGCATGACCTGGGGATTCATGCACAGACTGCGGGCGATGGCGACCCGCTGCTGCTGGCCACCGGAGAGCTGCCCCGGATACTTGAGCGCCTGTTCGGGGATCCGCACCCGGCGCAGGAAGTTCATGGCGATCTCCTCGGCCTCCTTGCGCGGCAACTGCTTGACCCAGATGGGCGCCAGGCAACAGTTCTCCAGCACGGTCAGATGGGGGAAGAGGTTGAAGTGCTGGAACACCATGCCCACCTCCCGGCGCACCGTCTCGATGTTCTTGAGATCCGAGGTCAGGGCCGTGCCCTTGACCAGGATGTCTCCGCTCTGGTGCTCTTCCAGCCGGTTGATGCAGCGGATCATGGTGGACTTGCCCGACCCCGATGGTCCGCAGATGACGATCTTCTCCCCTCTGCCCACCTGCAGGTTGATGTTGCGCAGCACGTGAAACTCACCGTACCACTTGTTGACCTCTTTCAGTTCGACAACTGCGTCCGTTTTCATATCAGAACGACTCCTAATGCTTGTGGCCCGTGTTGAGTTTGCGCTCCAGATAGATGGAGTAGCGGGACATGCCAAAACAGAACATCCAGAAGATCATGGCGATAAAGACATAAGCTTCGGTGGAATACCCCAGCCAGGCCGGATCCGCCAGGGCCACCTTGGAGATGGCCAGCAGATCGAACAGCCCGATGATCAGCACCAGGCTGGTGTCCTTGAACAGGGAAATAAAGGTGTTCACCAGGGAAGGAATGGTGATCTTGAGGGCCTGGGGCATGATGATGAAGCCCATCACCTTCCAGTAGGAGAGCCCGAGGGCATCCCCCGCCTCATATTGCCCCTTGGGGATCGCCTGCAGCCCCCCTCTCACCACCTCGGCCACATAGGCCGCCTGGAACAGGATGATGCCGATGAGCGCCCGCAGCAGCTTGTCGAGCTCCACCTCGGTACTCATGAACAGTGGCAGCATGACGGACGCCATGAAGAGCACAGTAATGAGCGGCACCGCCCGCCAGAACTCGATGTAGACGGTACAGAGGCTGGAGATGACCGGCATGTGGGAGCGGCGCCCCAGTGCCAGCAGGATGCCGAACGGCAGTGCTACGACTATGCCCACCACCGCCAGCACCAGGGTGAGCATCAGCCCGCCCCAGCGGTTCGTTTCCACCACCTCCAGCCCCGCTCCCCCATGGATGAGGAAGAAGGCGATGACAGGGAACACCAGCAGGGTGAAGAGCGCCAGCCACCCCTTGCGCGGGGTCTTTGGCCAGATGAGCAGGGCCAGCAGCGCCGCCAGACCGGCGAAGGTCAGGTTGATGCGCCAGTACTGATCAGCCGGGTAGAAGCCATAGAGATACTGCCCCAGCCGGCTCTCGATGAAGATCCAGCAGGCACCGCCCTGGACGCAGGCCTCGCGGCTGCTCCCCTGCCAGGTGGCCGAGAACAGCGCCCAGTCCAGTGCAGACCAGATGAGTGGCAGCAACAGATAGGCCAGCACCAGGGTCAGCAGGCCGTTCCACCAGTTGGGGAAAAGGTTCTGCCTGATCCAGGCGAGCGGCCCCCGACGGTGGTTGGGAGGCGGCAGCGCCTCCTGCAATTCATTCACGAACATGACAGCTCCCTAGCGCTCAACCAGCGTCATTCTGCGGTTGTAGATGTTCATCAGCACCGAGGTGGTGATACTGATGACGAGATAGACCCCCATGGTCATGGCGATGACCTCGATGGCCTGCCCTGTCTGGTTGAGAGTCGTCCCCATGAACACCGAGACCAGATCCGGGTAGCCGATGGCGGTCGCCAGGGAGGAGTTCTTGGTGAGGTTCAGATACTGGCTGGTCAAGGGAGGAATGATGACCCGCATGGCCTGGGGAATGATCACCAGCCGCAGCGTCTTGGTGGGCGAGAGCCCGAGGGCGGAAGCCGCCTCCGTCTGCCCCTTGCTGATGGCCAGGATGCCGGATCGCACTATCTCGGCGATGAAGGCCGCCGTATAGATGGTGAGCGCCAGCAAGAGGGCCGCGAGCTCCGGCAGCACCGTCAGCCCGCCCCGGAAGTTGAACCCCTGCAGCGCAGGCACGCTCCAGCTGAGCGGGCTGCCCGCCAGCAGGAAGGTGATGCCCGGGAGCAGCATGACCAGGGCGGCCACACAGCGCCAGAACGGGAAGATCCTGCCTGTCAGGGCCTGACGGCGGCGAGCCCAGCGGCCCAGCCCCCAGCTCAGCAGCACCGCGAGCACCAGTGCACAGAGCACGTAGCCGAATCCCTCTTCGAACAGGGGCTTGGGCAGATAGAAACCCCGCACGTTGAGGAAGGCGAGCCCGCCTATATCCACGCTCTGACGCGGGGAAGGCAGGGTACGCAGCACCGAGAAGTACCAGAAGAAGATCTGCAGCAGCAGCGGGATGTTGCGAAACGTCTCTATGTAGACGGCCGCTATCTTGGCCACCAGCCAGTTGCGCGACAGGCGCGCGACCCCGAGTGCGAACCCGAGCAGGGTGGCAAACAGAATGCCGAGCACGGAGACCAGCAGGGTGTTGAGCAGGCCCACCACAAAGGTGCGACCGAAGGTGTAGGTCTCGTCGTAGGGGATGAGGCTCTGCAAGATGCCGAAACCGGCCGTGTTGCCCAGAAAATCAAAGCCTGTGGTGATGCCACGGGTGGCCAGATTGGTCAGGGCATTGTTGACGATGTAGAACAGAAACCCGATAACCGCCGCGATGGCCAGGCACTGGAAGAGCAGCGCCCGCACCTTGGCGTCATACCACCAGCGGCCCTGTTCTTTCCTATGGTTTGATGCGTGTAACGCCATGAGGATGACTCCGACAAAGCCAGGGAAAACATGGGGGGCCAGGCCCCCCGGTGACTGTCGACTCAGCGGATGGGTGGCGCGTACATCAGACCGCCCTTGTTCCAGAGGGCATTGATGCCGCGATCAATCTTGAGGGGGGAGCCGGCACCGACGTTGCGATCGAAGGATTCACCGTAGTTGCCGACCTGTTTGACGATGTTGTAGGCCCATTTGTCATCCAGCCCCAGCACAGTCCCTTTGGGCTCTTCCAGCCCCAGCAGGCGACGGATGTCAGGGTTGGTGGACTTGAGCATCTCGTCCACGTTGGCACTGGTGACCCCGGCCTCCTCGGCATTGAGCATGGCGTTGAGGCTCCAGCGCACCACCTTGAACCACTGATCGTCACCCTGACGCACGGCTGGGCCCAGCGGCTCCTTGGAGATGACCTCCGGCAGCACCACGGCTTCCTCTGGCTTGGTGAGCTTGATCTTGAGGGCATAGAGCTGGGACTGATCCGAGGTCAGCACGTCACAGCGGCCGGCTTCGAAGCCCTTGACGGTCTGATCCGAGGTATCGAACACCACTGGGGTGTACTTCATGCCGCCATTGGCGCGGAAATAGTCGGCCAGGTTGAGCTCGGTGGTGGTACCGGACTGGATACAGACGGCGGCACCGTCAAGCTCCTTGGCGCTCTTGACCCCGAGGGACTGCTTGACCAGGAACCCCTGCCCGTCGTAGTAGTTCACCCCGGCGAACGTGAGGCCCAGCGACCCATCCCGGGTCAGGGTCCAGGTGGTGTTGCGCGAGAGCAGATCCACTTCCCCGGACTGCAGGGCGGTAAAGCGCTCCTTGGCGGTGAGGGAGACATACTTGACCTTGCTGGCGTCCCCCAGTACCGCGGCGGCCACGGCGCGGCACACGTCCACGTCGAGCCCGGTCCAGGTTCCCTTGGCATCCGGGTTGGAGAACCCGGGCAGGCCGTCACCGACCCCGCACTGCACGAATCCCTTCTTCTTGACGGCATCCAGCGTACCGTCCGCCCACGCATTGGCTGCCATCAGCGACAGCGCCATCACCATACCAGCCTTGTGTATCTGCTTCATGTCACTCTTCCCTGTGGTTTGATTCGAACAGGCATCAAAATCTAGCGAGATGCCATCGTTTCCCTGCTTTTTGGCAGCTTATCCAGCCGCAGAAAAACCTGTCAATCGGTGCAATCCGGCCCAACCATGGTGCAACAGAACAAAATATCTAAACGGGGGAATATGCACTCTCAGAATCAAAAGTAGACCCTTATTTGCCAAATAGCCTGCTGCTTAAAACCCTTCTTGGCATGAGGATTATTTTTCGAAAATAAATCGGCTGCACCGCATTGGGGCAGCCATTTCTGCTGACAACTGACTCATCAGATTCGGTTTTATGCCAAAAGCACCAGAGTGAGGCAGCATGACCCCATATGGAAAAATGGCGATAACAGGCAGGGGAAAGCAACAGAAAAAGAGGTAAAAGGCGGGGAAGTGGCGACCTTATCTCCCGCAGGCTGGGCTTCAGAAAACCAGGAGGTCATCCTCCCCGTGGGCCATCCACAATGTCGGTGATGACGCCGTTTTCGACGGTGACAAACTGCATGAATTCCCGCTTGCCGAAGTTGTAGGTCCAGCGCTCGGCATACTTGACCGTCACTCTCGCCCCGAAGCCGTTCTCCTCGAAGCGGGTGAGATCTTCCTTGAGCATCGGCTGGCCGCAGCGAACCAGCAGCTCTGCCGTGGTGTCTCCCTCGGTCAGCAAGGCGTTCTTGCAACGCAGGGTACCTGCCTGCACAGGCAAGGCCGCCACCAGCAACAACCACAGAACAGGTTTCATTTTGCACTCCATTTGAACAGCATGGTTCCCAGCGAGATGCACACCAGGGCGAACACCATGACCTGGCCCAGAGGGCCTGCCACCTCCTGCCATCCCGCCCCTTCCAGCATCACGGCGCGGGCTGCTTCGATGATCTGGCTGAGGGGCAGCCTGGCCGCAAGCTGCTGCAGCCAGGCGGGCGCGCCTTCTAGCGAGAACCAGACACCGGATAAAAACATCATGGGCAAGCTGATGAGATTGAGCAAACCGCTCGCCAGCTCCTCGTTCTGCAGGCGAGCGGCGATGAGCAGGCCAAGGGAGGCCATGGCCGTTCCTCCCGCCAGGGCGATCACCAGCAGCAGCCACCCCGACCCGATGAGGGGCACATCCAGCAACCAGTAGGCCGCGCAGAAGACCAGCAGGCTCACCACCAGGGTGATCAGCACCCGTGACAGCAACTGGGCGAAGAGAAACTCCAGCGCGCCGAGCGGCGTGGCTCGCAGCCGTTTCAGCACCCCGTTCTTGCGATAACGCACGATGACAAACCCGACCCCGAACAGGCCGGAGAACATCAGGTTCATGCCGATCACCCCGGGCAGCAGCCAGTCGCCGTAGCGAATGGCGCGCCCGCTCAGGGTCTCTCTTTGCAAGGGCCCCTGCACCGCCTGGCGCAGCAGATACTCGGCCATGGCCCCCTGAGGGGCGTCCGGATTTATCCAGTAACGCCCCCCGGCGGGTGAGAGCAGCAGGTCCAGCTGATGGTGACGGACCTTGAGCTGGCCTCTCGACGCCTCGTCATAGGGGATGATCTTGAGCAGCGGCACGGCGCGCAGCGGGGCATAGGTTGCGGGCAGTGCCCCCACCACCCCGATCTGCACCAGCGGTTTGGGCGGGCCGGAGAAGATGAGGGAGAAGCCGATGACCAGCAGGAGCGGGAAAAGCAGGTTCCACACCAGGGCCGCGCGATCGCGCACGAACTCGAGGGTGCGGGCATAGAAGAGCGCCCCGATGCGCTTGAGGGATCCCTTCATCGTCCACTCCCGGGATTGCATGTCGGCAAGGCGTACCACAGCCCGGAGGCCACGGTCAGACAGAACTCGGTCATCCCTCTCATGCGCCGCTCCGCAGGCTGTGGCCGGTCAGGTTCAGGAAGAGATCTTCCAGATTGGGGGAGCGCACCTGCATGCCGGTGAGCGGCACACCAAGATCCAGCAAGGCTGGCAACAGGGTCGCCACGTCGGGGCAACAGAGCTCCACCTGATCGCCGACCGGACGCAGGGGATAGCCGAGCCCAGCCAGGGCCGGGTGCCCCCCAAGGCGCACCAGCACGCCGTCGAAGTGTTGCGCCAGCAAGGCAGCCGGCGTATCCAGACTGAGCAGGTGGCCGTGATCGACGATGGCAATCAGATCGCACAGCTGCTGCGCTTCGTCCATGTAGTGGGTGGTGAGCACCACCGTCTTGCCCTGGGCCTTGATCGCCTCTATTCGCTGCCAGAAGTGGTGGCGCGCCTGGGGATCCAGTCCTGTGGTGGGCTCATCCAGAAACAGCAGTTCGGGATCCCCGAGCAGGGCCAGAGCCAGCAGCAGGCGCTGACGCTGGCCCCCCGAGAGCTTGCGACTGTCCCTGTCGATGAACTCGCCCAAGGCGCACAGATCGATGAGCAGCTCCCGTGGCAAGGGATTGGGGTA
Source organism: Aeromonas sp. R5-1 (assembly GCF_040908265.1). Classification (NCBI taxonomy): domain Bacteria; kingdom Pseudomonadati; phylum Pseudomonadota; class Gammaproteobacteria; order Aeromonadales; family Aeromonadaceae; genus Aeromonas; species Aeromonas sp. R5-1. The sequence continues at coordinate 1,461 of NZ_JBFODJ010000121.1, read as the reverse complement.
GAGGCTGGCGAACAGGCGCAGGGTATCGCGCACCGTCAGGAAATCCTGCAGCGCCGTGTGCTGGAACTGGATGCCGATGCGGGAGCGATAATCCGGGCCGCGCGGGGCGCCGTGAAACAGGATCTGGCCGCTGTCCGGGGTGAGGAGCCCCTCCAGCAATTCTATGGTCGTGGTCTTGCCCGCCCCGTTCGGGCCGAGCAGGCCGAAGCAGCTGCCGGCGGGAATGGCAAAACTGAGCCCGTCCACCGCCTTGACGCCGGGGAAGTGCTTGACGAGATCGACGACCTCGATGATGGCTGCCATGGCGTGTCTCCCTCACATGGCCGGAATGGACGACGCTCTGACTATATCCAAATCCCCGCCGTAGGCACATGGCCCGTTTGGGCGGTCCAAAAACAAACGGCGACCTCAGGGTCGCCGTTTGCATCACGCCAGCCGGATCACAGGATGTCCAGCAGCTCCACTTCGAATACCAGAGCGGAGTACGGCGGGATGGAGCCGGCGCCACGGGCACCGTAGGCCAGATCCTGCGGAATGTAGAGCTTCCACTTGGAGCCAACCGGCATCATCTGCAGCGCTTCCACCCAACCGGCGATCACGCCGGTCACTGGGAACTCGGCCGGTTGGCCGCGCGCAACGGAGCTGTCGAACACACCACCGTGGGTGAAGGTACCGTGGTAGTGCACGCGCACGGACTGACCGGCAACCGGCACGGCACCATTGCCTTCGACCATGACTTCATATTGCAGACCAGAGTCGGTGGTCTTCACTTCGGCGCGCTTGGCGTTGTCGGCCAGGAAGGCTTCGCCTTCGGCGGCAGCGGCCTTGGCGGCAGCTTCCTGCTCTTCCTGCATACGGGCGGTGATGACCTGGAAGGCATCGTTGATATCGTCACGGCTGACCGCGAACTCCAGACCGTTCAGGGCATCAGCCAGACCTTGTTGCAGGGCCGGGATATCCAGACCGGCGAAGGCTTGCTGAGCCAGTTGGTCGCCCATGTTGCGGCCGATGCCGTAGCTGGCCTTCTGTTCGATAGAGTCGTATTGGGACATTGAGAGGTTGCTCCGGGTCCTGATGGTAAAAGAGACGGGATGATAACAGACTTTTTTGCACCGTGCTGCCAAGACGCCCCTCAATTGCCCGCCGGTGGGAGACGCCTCACATCGGCCCCCTCATCCCCGCCCCTTCTCCCGCAAGGGGAGAAGGGAGCAAAACAGGGCACCATGCCGCCGCACAGTCTGTATCAGGCCCTGTCCAGCAACGCCCTCACCGCCGCGACCTTGGCCCCATCGGTGATGTTGACCCGGCCATCGTCCGAGGTGCCCATGTTGACGTCACAGAGAGAGGCACCATGGCGCCGCACAGTCTGTATCAGGCCCTGTCCAGCAGAGCCCGCACCGCCGCGACCTTGGCGCCGTCGGTGATGTTGACCCGGCCGTCGTCCGAGGTGCCCATGTTGAC
>NZ_JBFODJ010000120.1:0-25724 GCF_040908265.1 Aeromonas sp. R5-1 | reverse complement strand
TCAAGCAATACATTCAAAACCAGCGGGGCTGACGCCCCGGCGAAATTCCCCTCCCACCTACGTCGGAGGGAGTCCCCTTTCGCATTTAAGATGGCCAGGGTGCCGAGGAAGAATCCTTCCCTGTCGAGCAGGGGGCGGGAGACGGAGACGCTGCGGCTCTTGTCGTCGAATTGGCTGGTGTAGTGGTCGGTGTAGTGCACGAAGGGTGTTCGCACGGCGGCGGAGAGAAACCAGGGGCGCTTCCTGGCATCAACGTGCTCCTCGACCGGCAGATGGGGGATGGAGTTGAACCGCCCCTGTGGATCGGCGAGCAGGATGCTCTTCACATAGGGGGTGAGCGCCAACGTTTGCATCAGGGAGATGCCAAGGGATGTATGGCCCTCATTGAGGAAGGCATCCAGGCCTGATTCATCGATGACACTGCCCGTTTCGTTGAGGACATGCTCCAGTGACTTGAACTGTGGCTCGATGGACTGGGTCGCCATGTTGTGCACGAACATGGCCGCCACCTTGTGATACTTGCGCTCGGCAGAGGTCCGGATGCTGACACTGACGGCCATCAGGGCGATGAGCAGGGTCAGGATGATGACTCCGAAGGTGACGTTGAGCTGGGTATCGCAGTGCAGGTTTTGGTGGGCGGTCTCATTCATAGGCGTGTGCTGATGGCTTGGTATTGTCTCAATCAGGGCTGATAAAAGGGTGGGCATGCTATCGCCTCCTTTATCAATAGCGATTGACCAGGATCAACAAGGGGAGGGAGAACGCGACCATACTTGTCTGATGAGTGTGAATATGGGGGTGAAAATGCCGCCATGTTCTGAATATGTGATGGTTACTTGCCGATTGGCTGTGAAAGTGAAGGCGGTGACCTTCATCAGGCGGCCATGATGGACCCTCTCAGAGAGCCTCGACGACGTTGCCATCTTGCCTCCGATAGGAGATGGCGTGCCTGCCACCCTCGCTTTTCCCGCTTCCCCGCCAACATGCCCCAAATTGTTAATATCGGGGCAAAATAGAACAATAAAATGCAAATGATATTTGTTACTATTCACATGCAGTAAGTAATCGAGGATCAGATGCAGCTTGTTCACCCCCCTTTGACCCTGGTCGCCGTGACCATCTCCACCCTGCTTGCAGGCTCTGTACAGGCCGCCGCGTCCGACAGCCAGGATACGGCCACCGCCGACGAGACCCTGACCGTGCTCGGCCAGACCTATCGCAACACCGCGACCAAGACCCGGCTCGACCCCATCGAGACGCCCCAGGCCATCTCGGTGGTGGATGGGGAGACCCTGTCGCTGCGCGGTGTCAGTTCGGTGAGCGAGGCGCTGCGCTACGTCCCCGGCGTCAACACCGAGCTGAGGGGCGGGGCGGTCAACCGGCTGGATCTGTTCAACATCCGTGGCTTTGACAACTACCAGAACTTCTATGACGGCCTGCTGCTCCAGTACAACGACTGGAACCTGCAACCCCAGATCGATCCGGTGGCCATCGAGCAGCTGGAGGTGTTCAAGGGGCCGACATCGGTGCTCTATGGCAGCATGCCCCCCGGCGGCATGGTCAACCTCATCGCCAAGCGCCCCCAGCGGGAGAGCAAGCACAACGTGAGCGTGGCGACCGGCACGGGCACCCTCAAGGAGATGACCCTCGACAGCACCGGTGCCATCAACGAGCAGCTCGCCTATCGGCTGGTGGGACTGGCCCGGGAGAAGGATGGCCAGGCGGTGACCTCGAAGGAGGAGCGCTACGTCTTTGCGCCGTCCCTGGACTGGCAGCTCGGCGAGCGCACCCTGCTGAACCTCAACCTTTACTACCAGAAGGATCCCGAGGCCGGCATCTACACCACTGTGCCCGCCAGCGGCTCGGCCAAATCCAATCCCCTGGGGCAGCTTGGCAGTGACACCTTCCTTGGCGACGAGAACTGGAACGAGTACAACCGGGATGTGACCCTGCTGGGCTACAAGCTGAGCCACGACTTCAACGAGCGCTGGCAGGTGTTGCAAAATGCCCGCTACATGGATGCGTCTGCCTATCAGCGCAACACCTACAACGCGGCCCTGGCGGCGGACAACCGCACCCTGGCCCGCAACGCCTATCTCACCGATGAAGACTCTCGCGGCGTTGTCATCGACAACCAGCTGGCGGGCAAGGTACAGACGGGCTCTGCCCAGCACAACCTGCTGCTCGGGGTCGACTACCAGTACCTGGATGCCCATGTCCTCTACCGGGATACCCTCGACTACTCGGCGCCCAGCATCGACATTTTCAACCCGAACCATAGCCAGATAGTCCCAGAGGCACTCACTTTCAACTACCAGGATAAAAAGGTGATCCGTCAGTCCCAGACCGGCGTCTATCTGCAGGATCAGGTGCGCCTCGATCGGCTGGTGGCCATCGGCGGCGCCCGCTACGACCGCTACCGGATGGACACCGACAGCCGGACCCTCTATCAGGGGGCGGACAGCCAGTCCCTGGCCCACATCGATCAGGACAACCTCTCCTTCCGCGTCGGCGCTCTCTATGAGCTGGATGGCGGCTTCTCCCCCTATGCGAGCTATGCCGAGAGTTTCGAGCCGGTGCCGGGGGCGGACAAGCAGGGTCAGGCGTTCAAACCGGCGACCGGTCATCAGTGGGAAGGGGGCGTCAAGTTCCTCTCCGACGACATGAGCAAGACGGCGACGCTGTCGGCGTTCCACATCACCAAGAAGAATGCCCTGGTGACGGATCCGGACAATGTCTACGGGCCCAAGCTGCAGACCGGGGAGACGGTCTCCAGGGGCATCGAGCTTGAGGGGAGAGCCGATCTCACCAGCCAGCTGGATCTGGCCCTCAACTACACCCTGATGGACATGGAGATCACGCGCGATACCACCACGTTGCAGGGCAAGACGCCGGTCTGGGTCCCCAGACAGATGGCGTCGCTGTGGAGCAACTACTACCCCGGCGGCAACCTCGAGGGGATGCGAGTGGGCGCCGGCCTGCGCTACGTGGGGGAGGCCGAGATGGATGCCGCCAACACCGACAAGGTACCGGACTACCTCCTGATGGATATGTCCGCCTCCTACGATCTCGCCGCCCTCAGCGCAAGCCTGAAAGGGGTAGGGGTATCGCTTGGCGCCAGCAACCTGTTCAACAAGACCTACTACTCCTGCTACGACCAGAACAACTGCTGGTTCGGGGCCGAACGAAGCGTGGAGGCGCGACTCAAATACGCATTCTGACCTTGCGCCCCGGCACGCGCCCGGGGCCCTTTCAACGAATGGGCGAGGAGAGGGCGCGCGGTGTGCCGCACGGCCTTGGCCGGGAAAAAGCGGACGCGGAACGCGCCCTCGTCTCGGATCACCAGGCCCTGTTCGCGGCGGCGGCCAGCCTGATCCCGTCCCTCAAGGGGAACCTGGTGGCGGCCGGTGACGTGCGTCCGCCACTGACGGATGCCACCGGAGCGACGTCGGCCGAGGTGGCCGCAGCCCTCCATGCGCACTGGCAGCAGGCACACCCGGAGGCGGGACCCGCCTACTGGCTCACCCGCAGCTGGGGCATGCTCTGCTGGCAATCCATCTATCTCGCCATGGTGGCCGTCTACCGCCATCAGGCCGTGCCTGCCCTCGACAGGCTGGGACAGGGGCATGAGGCCGGCGTGGTGTCGGGCTTTACCCTGCCGGCCGAGCCCATGATCAAAGGGGAGGTCGGCGTGTTGATCAAGACGGCCGGGGAGCGACTCCAGGCGCACTGGCAGGGGCAGTTCACCCTCCTTGGGACGGCGCAGCGGCTGCGCCCCGGTTTCGTGCGCCCGCTCCTGGCGGACGATCTGCTGGCGGCCCTGGTGCGGGTGCCCGATTTCTTCGGGGAGGTGAGTCGGGAGGAGGTGAGGTCCCATGCTCCCCTCTGGCTTGAATCCTGTGGCCTGCCGTCGGCACATCTGACGGGCTGGTGCGAAGCAGGCCTGCCCCGGGACGATGCCTTCCCGGGCTATGTGCGCCAGCGCTGCTGCCTGCACTACAAGCGCCGGGATGGGGAACTGTGTGGCAACTGCCCGCGAAGGCTGGGTGGGGCGAGGGGTGATGAATGCTGATACCCGACTCTTCGTCTGCGCGGGCAACCCGTGGTGAAAGCCGCCTGATCCTGGCGGCTTTTTTGTGCCCGGCTTACTGGGCCGCCATCCGGGTGCGAATGCGCTCGAACAGGCTCTGCAGGCAGGCCTGATCTTTGTCGGCGGCGCGCACGGCGCCATACATGTGGCGGCGAATGCCCTCCCCGAGAGGGCGCGCCTCAAGCAGGCCCTGGCGCACGAACTCCTCGCTGGCCCAGCGGGGCAGGGCGGCGAGCCCGAGCCCGGCGGCGGCCATCTGCAGCATGACCGAGGTGTTGTCCACCGGTTTGCAACGGGCGGGCTCCACCCCGGCCGGTTGCAGGAAACGGCTGAACACGTCCATGCGCGCCCGCTCCACCGGGTAGACCAACAGCACCTCCGGTCGCAGATCGTCCGGTGCGATGCGCCGCTGCTGGCAGAGGGGGTGATCCGGCGCCATCACCAGGGTGAGATCGAAGGCGAACAGCGGCTCGAAATGAAGATCCCCGCGGGCCTGCACATCCGAGGTGAGCAGCAGGTCGAGCTGGCCGCCAAGCAGGGCACTGATGGCATCGAAACCCGGCACCGACTCCACCTCCAGATCCACGCCGGGCCACTGGCGGCGAAAGTCCGGCAACAGCGGGAGCAGCCACTGGATGCAGCTGTGGCAATCGAGGGCCAGATGCAGCCTGCCCGCCTCGCCGCTGTGCAGGGCGACCAGCTGGCGCTCGGTCTGGGCCAGGGCGGGCAGCACCTGACGGGCCAGGGCCAGCAGATGCTGGCCTGCCGCCGTCAGCACCAGAGGGCGGCTTTTTCGAAGAAACAGCTCCAGATTGAGGCGGGTCTCCAGCTCCTTGAGCTGGTGGGAGAGGGCGGACTGGGTGAGGTTGAGGGTGAGTGCGGCCCCGGCCAGGGACCCTTGCTCGGCGAGGGCGCTGATGGTCTTCAGGTGTTTGAGATCGATGCCCAGATTGCTGCTCTGAGGGGGGCTGGATGGGGTGGGCGCGACCATGGCACTGCTCCTTTGTGCGTCAGTTGAGAAATTCTTGAGAGCCAGTTGAAGAGGATTCAATAGCCAAGGTCACCTTATCTTGTCATTTTGGATGTGTAAACATCTGGATGGCCAAACAATCCAGATCCTCATCAGATAAACGAGCATAAGGAATGGAACCTATGACCTGCGCACACACCCTGGGCTTTCCCCGTATCGGCGCCAAGCGCGAACTGAAATTTGCCCTCGAATCCTACTGGCGTGGCGAAACCACCCAGGCCGAGCTGGTCGCCGTGGGCAAGAGCCTGCGTGAGCGCCACTGGCAGGCCCAGCGTACCGCCGGGGTCAACCTGCTGCCGGTGGGGGATTTTGCCTGGTACGATCAGGTGCTGGGTACCAGCCTGCTGGTGGACGCCGTGCCTGCCCGTCACCGCCACGGCGACACCGACCTCGACACCCTGTTCCGGGTGGCCCGTGGCCGTGCGCCGACCGGCCCGGCGGCGGCCGCTGCCGAGATGACCAAATGGTTCAACACCAACTACCACTACCTAGTGCCGGAATTTTACCGTGACCAGCGCTTCAAGCTGGGCTGGAGCCAGCTCTTTGACGAGGTGGAAGAGGCCAAGGCCCTTGGGCTGCCGGCCAAGGCGGTGTTGCTGGGCCCCGTCTCCTACCTGTGGCTTGGCAAGGAGAAAGAGAGCGGCTTCTCCCGCCTCGAACTGCTGGATCGCCTGCTGATCGTCTACCAGGAGATCCTGGCCAAACTGGCGGCCCAGGGGGTGGAGTGGGTGCAAATCGACGAGCCGGCTCTGGCGCTGGACCTGCCGGACGAGTGGCGCCTGGCCTACCTCAAGGCATATGAGCGCCTGAGCGGCCCCTGCAAGCTGCTGCTCACCACCTACTTCGGGTCCGTGGCCCATCAGCGCGACATCATCACCAGTCTGAAGGTGGACGGCCTGCACCTGGATCTGGTGGCAGCCCCCGAGCAGCTGGAGACCCTGGTCCCGCACCTGCCGGCACAGTGGGTACTCTCGGCGGGTGTCATCAACGGCCGCAACGTCTGGCGTGCCAACCTGGCCAAGCTGGCGCCGACCCTCAAGGCCTTGAAAGAAAAGCTTGGCGAGCGCCTCTGGGTGGCCTCCTCCTGTTCCTTGCTGCACAGCCCGGTGGATTTGACCCTGGAGCACGAGCTGGATCCCCAGACTCGCAGCTGGTTCGCCTTTGCCCTGCAAAAGTGCTATGAGCTGGGGCTGCTGTCCGACTACCTGGACGGTGGCGCCCTGGACAAAATCGAGGCTTACAGCCAGCCCATCGTGGATCGGGAGTCTGACAGCCGGGTTCACAAGAAGTTGGTGCAGTCGCGCCTCGCCAGCCTGACCAACAGTGACTTCGATCGCCAGAGCGCCTACCCGGTGCGTGCCGACGCGCAGCGCTCGGATCTGAAGCTGCCGCTCCTGCCCACCACCACCATCGGCTCCTTCCCGCAGACCTCTGAAATCCGGGTGCTGCGTCAGGATTGGCGTGCCGGGCGCATCGATGACCAGGCCTACGAGGCGGGCATCCAGGCCCAGATCAAGGATGCGATTGAGCGCCAGGAGGCCATCGGGCTGGACGTGCTGGTGCACGGCGAGGCCGAGCGCAACGACATGGTGGAGTATTTCGGGGAGCTGCTGGACGGCTTTGCCATCACCCGATTTGGCTGGGTACAGAGCTATGGCTCCCGCTGCGTCAAGCCGCCGGTGATCACCCGTGACATCGACCGTACGACCCCCATGACCCTTGAGTGGACGAAGTTTGCCCAGAGCCTGACCGACAAGCCGGTGAAGGGCATGCTGACCGGCCCCGTGACCATTCTCTGCTGGTCCTTCCCGCGGGAAGACGTGAGCCGCGAGCAGTCCGCCCTGCAGATTGGCCTGGCCATTCGCGACGAGGTGGCTGACTTGGAAGCCGCCGGCATCAAGATCATCCAGATCGACGAGCCGGCGATCCGCGAAGGGCTGCCCCTGCGCAAGCAGGATCACCAGGCCTATCTGGACTGGGCGGTGCGCGCCTTCCGCCTGAGTGCAAGCCCGGTGGTGGACAGCACCCAGATCCACACCCACATGTGTTACAGCGACTTCAACCTCATCATCGAGGCGGTGGCGGCGCTGGACGCGGATGTGATCACCATCGAGACGAGCCGCAGCCAGATGCAGTTGCTCGAAGCGTTCGAGCGCTTCAACTACCCCAACGAGATCGGTCCGGGCGTCTACGACATCCACTCGCCGAACGTACCGAGCCAGGGCTGGATTGAAGACCTCATCCGCAAGGCTGCGCAACAAATCCCGGCAGACCGGCTCTGGGTGAACCCGGACTGCGGCCTCAAGACCCGCGGCTGGGAAGAGACCACCGCTGCCCTGAAGGTGATGGTCGATGCGACTCGGGCGCTGCGCGCCGAGCTGGCCTGAGGGCTTCCATTCACCCGGACGAGCGCCCGGTGAGTGTCACCAAGACGAGAGAGGGAAGGCGACAGCCTTCCCTCTTTTTTTGCATGGCCGCTCCCTAGAGGGGGATCAGGGCGGGCCGGGGTGCGGGCAGGTAGCGGGTTGGGGAAACCGACATCGTCACCCGGTGAGGGGCGCTTGCGAGCGCCTCGGTCAGCCACTGTTGGTCGAGGGGGATGGCATTGCGATCCTCGATCACCAGATTGAGGTGCTGGGCGCCCAGGCACCCGTAGCGGGCGGGGTCGGTCTGGGTAAAGAGGCCAAGACAGGGCACACCGCTGGCGGCAGCCAGGTGCAGGGGACCGGTGTCGGCGCTGACGAAGAGGGAGAGGCCGCCCGTGAAGCGGGCCAGCTCCCCCATGTTGCCAAGGGAAACGTGCACGTCCCCGAGCAGGTGCTCGGGGGCGGCGGGATCCGCGAGCTGGATCAGCAGGGAATCCGGGCTGTGACGGCGCAGATCCCCAAGCAACCGCTGCCACTGGGGCTGGGAGAGCCCCTTGCCCTTGCGGGCGCCGGTGAAAAAGCCGATCAGAGGACGGCCAGGATAGGCTCGTCGCAGCGCACTCAAGGCCGGGCTTGGCCCCTGCAACAGGCTGCCAAGGGGGATGGGGTTGGCCGGATTGCCCGGTATGCCGAGCAGTTGCAGGGGCTGGTGGGCGTAGTGGCACTCACTGTCCGGAGCCTGCGGACGCGGGAAGATGAGATCCCCATGGCCATCGTCGAAGCCGCATTTCTCCCGGGCCTGTACCCAGGCGGCGATGAAGTGATCCGTACTGGAGGCGAAGGGGACGTAGACCCTGTCGTAGTGCTGGCGGCGCAGACGCGAGAGTGCCGAGAGGGCGCCCGGCAGGTGTCTGCCCTGCAACCGGATCTGATGAATGTGCCGCAGGGGCAGATCGGCCAGGAAGGGGAGCAGGGCGGTGGGGCTGCACACCAGCTCCAGCTCGGCGTGGGGATGGGCGCGATGAAGCTGGTGCAGGAAGGGCAGCAGGAAGAGGTTGTTGCCGATGCGGTTGGTACTGCGAATGACCAGGATCCGGCGGGGTGCCTGCGAAGAGGGCGGCAATGCGCTGCGACTGGCAAGCCAGCCGAGCAGGGTTCGCTCCAGTCCCGCCGTCCAGACCCGGCGTTGGCCGTCGAAGCGGCGCAGGGCATCGTTGAGGTGAGTCATACCGTTGGGCTCCAGTGTTGGGATGGCGTAAAGGGTGCCAGCGGACTCTTAAGACAATGTTAAGAAGGGAAAAAGCGTGCGGATGATGGCCATGGCGGAGCGGGGGGCTGGTCTGGGACGGGGGAAAGTGGCTAGAATTGCGCATTTTAAATAAATGTTATCGTCCGCGGGAGCACCATGCAGTTCAGGGATTTTTTGCCGGTATCGACCAATACCAGCGTCAAAGAGAGTTGTTACGGCGCCCTTGGCGCCCTCATCGGCTTGCTCGGCACCGCCTTGCTGTGTCGCTGGGGGCTGGGGCTCGAGGTGCACTGGCTCATCGCCCCCATGGGGGCCTCCGCCGTGCTGCTGTTTGCCGCCCCGGCCAGCCCCCTGGCCCAGCCCTGGTCCATCCTTGTGGGCAACGGGGTCTCGGCCCTGATGGGGGTATTGAGCGCGAACCTGGTGCCGGACATGGCTATCGCCTCGGCCCTGGCGGTGATGCTGGCCATCGCCGCCATGTTCCTCACCCGCAGCCTGCACCCGCCCGGCGGCGCCGTGGCCCTGACCGCCGTCATCGGCGGCGAGGGGATCCGGGCGCTCGGGGTCGGCTACGTGCTGCTGCCGGTGCTGCTCAACTCCCTGTTGCTGCTGAGTCTGGGCTTGCTCTACAACCGCGCCCTGGGGCGTCGTTATCCCCATGGCGGCAAGGCGGCGCCCAATCGCCACCAGACGGCGGATCCCCAGCCGAGTGCCCGGCTCGCCACTCAGGACATCGACTTTGCCCTGGAAAAACACGGGGAGCTGCTGGACATCAGCCGCCAGGATCTGCAGGAGCTGCTGCAGGAGGCCCAGCTTCACGCCCTGCGGGGGCGAGTGGAGACGGTACGGTGCCAGGATGTGATGTCGCGGGATCTCGTCGTGACGACGCCACAGGCGCTCGCCATGGAGGCGTGGCATCTGCTCTCCCACCACCAGATCAAGGCGCTGCCGGTGGTGGATGAGGGGGAGAGGCTGGTCGGCATCATCACCCTGCACGACCTGATGATCGACCGGGCGGGTCACCAGCCGAGGGCGAAGGAGGCCCTCGAGCAGCAGCAGGTCGCGGATCTGATGACCCGGGAGGTGCAGACGGCGCGGCGCTACCAGCCTCTCTACGACCTGGTGGAGGCCTTCTCCGACGGGGGGCTGCACCACATGCCGGTGGTGGAGGGGGAGCAGCTGGTGGGCATCATCACCCAGTCCGACATGGTGGCGGCGCTCTTCACGCTGGCCCTGAAACCCGGACTGACGAGCGAGGAGGCGACCCCGGTGTCGTCATAGCCAGGGGGGCAAGAAAAAAGAGGGCGTGCCAGGCACGCCCTCTTTATTTCGCAGACTTGCACAGACGGTGGCCAATGCCTAGCCGTAGCGGGCCAGGGTGAGCCCCTCGTCGCTGATATCCGGGGTATTGCCCGAGATGAGATCGCTGAGCAACTGGCCCGATCCTGCCGCCATGGTCCAGCCCAGGGTACCGTGGCCGGTATTGAGCCAGAGCCCGGGAATGGGGCTTGGGCCGACCAGGGGTGTGCCGTCCGGCGTCATGGGGCGTAGCCCGGTCCAGAAGCTGGCCTGCTCCAGATTTCCCCCCTGGGGGAAGAGATCCCTCACCACCATGGCCAGGGTATCGTGGCGTCTGGGGTTGAGCGCCAGGTTGAAGCCCGAGAGTTCGGCCATGCCGCCCACCCGGATCCGTTCGTCGAAGCGGGTGATGGCGACCTTGTAGGTCTCGTCCAGCACAGTGCTGCGCGGGGCACCCTCGGCATCCGTCATCGGCAGGGTGAGGGAGTACCCCTTGACCGGGTAGACGGGGAGCTCAATTCCGAGGGGGCGCAGGAAGCCGGTGCCATAACTGCCGAGGGCACAGACGATGGCGTCGGCCTGGAAGCGCTGCTCGCCGGCACGGACCGCCACGGCGCGTCCCTTCGCGATCTCGACCTCGTCGATGGCGCAGTTGAAGACGAAGCTCACCCCGAGCTTGCGGGCCTCGTCCGCCAGGGCCTGGGTGAAGCGGAAACAGTCACCGGTTTCATCTCCCGGCAGGCGCAGGCCCCCCACCACCTTGCCACGCACCCTTGCCAGGGCGGGCTCGACCTCCTCGCAGCCGCCGGCATCGAGGGACTGATAGGGGACGCCGTACTCCTCGAGCACGGCAATATCGCGCTGGCTGGCATCGAGCTGGGCCTGACTGCGAAACAGTTGCAGGGTGCCGAGCTGGCGCCCTTCGTAGTCGAGCGCGAGCTCGCCCCGCAACTGCTTCATGCAGTCGCGGCTGTATTCGGCCAGCCGTACCATGCGCCCCTTGTTGACCGCATAGGCCGCCGGCGTGCAGTTGGCGAACATCTTCAGCATCCAGCGCAGCTGGAAGGGGTCCGAGGTGGGCCGCACCGTGAAGGGGGCGTGCTTTTGCAGCAGCCATTTGGCGGCCTTGAGGGGAATGCCGGGGGCAGCCCAGGGGGAAGCATAACCCGGGGAGATCTGACCCGCGTTGGCATGGCTGGTTTCAAGGGCCACCCCGTCACGCCGCTCCAGCAGGATCACTTTGTGACCGGCCTTGGCCAGATACCAGGCGCTGGTCACACCGACCACGCCACCACCGAGTACCACTATGTCCATCTTGTCTCTCCTTGACTGGGGCCTCCACCTTAATCAGCCGCCACAGGATATTCAACTGGTGTCGATGTCATTGGTGGTTATCGCTATTCACATTTTGTTAACTGGCTCTCAATGTTGTCATTTGCTCACTTTCTGGCATGAAATCCGGTCGATTCAGAGCCGCTCCAGGTGGAGCAGATGATGCTCTGCCGTCGTCAGGATGGCTTGCTGCTGTTCTGTGGTTTGGCCATCCCAGTTGGCATAAGGCAGGGCGAGGCGAGGGTTGTTGCCAAGTTTGTCCCGGTTGCGCCATAAAAAGTGCCAATAGAGGCTGTTGAAGGGGCAGCTGTCCGGCCCGCTGCGGGCCTTCACCTGATAGTGACACCCCTTGCAGTAGTGGCCCATCCGCTCGAGATAGGCGCCGCTGCTGGCGTAGGGCTTGCTGCCCATCAGGCCGCCATCGGCAAACTGGCTCATGCCGCGGGTGTTGGGCAGCTCCACCCACTCGATGGCGTCCACATAGATGCCCAGATACCAGGTATCCACCTCGTCAGGGTGGATACCCGCCAGCAGGGCGAAGTTGCCGGTCACCATCAGCCGCTGGATATGGTGGGCATAGGCGTGCTCCAGAGACTGTCGAATGGCGTGACGCACGCAGGCCATGCTGGTTTCTCCATTCCAGAAAAAACCGGGCAGGGGTCGCTCGGCCCCGAGAAAGTTGGTGCGCCGATACTCGGGCATCTTTTCCCAGTAGAGGGCGCGGACAAACTCGCGCCAGCCGAGGATCTGGCGGATGAACCCCTCCACCTGCGCCAGGGAAATGGTGGCCTGATTGGCCTGCCAGTGAGCTTGCGCAGCGCGGATCACCTCGAGGGGATGGAGCATCTTGCTGTTCATGGAAAACGACAAGCGGCTGTGGAACAGGCTCCAGCCCCGCTCGCTCAGGGCGTCCTGATAGCGGCCGAAGTGGGGCAGGCAGTGTGCAAGGAAGTGTTCAAGCAGTGCGCGGCTCTGGCGCCGGGTGACGGGCCAGGGCAGGGCGTCGGCATCGGCACTGCCAATGGTGGCGACGCCGTGGCGGGTCAGCATGGCATCGATGTCGCTCACCTCGTTGGCAAAGGTGAGGTGCGCCGGGATGGGTTGGCTCGCCGGCAATTTGGCGCGATTCTCGGCATCGAAGTTCCAGCGCCCCCCAAGGGGTTGGCCGCGCTCATCGAGCAACACCCGGTACTGCTTTCGCAGGGCGCGGTAGAAGAACTCCATCCGGCTGTGGGGGTAGCGTCGCCAGCCATCGCGGGGGGTGAGAAAATGTTCGCTGTCCACCTCAGCGGTCGGGATGGCAAGGCCTGAGGCCCACTGGGTCAGCTGGCTTGCAAGGCGCCACTCGTCCGGGCTCTGCCAGGCGAAGCGCTCGGCCTGATGCGCTTCGAGCTGGGCCGCCAGCAAGCTCGGCAAATCGGGCCAGGGGGCGCTCTCATCGAGAGTCAGGTAGCAGACCCGGTGGCCCGCCTTGGTAAGGGCGGCGGCGAAGGCGCGCATGGCGGCAAAGAAGGCGAGCACCTTCTGGCGATGGTGGCGGCAGTAGTCCGTCTCCTGGCGCAGCTCCGCCATCAGGTAGCAGACAGCGGGATCCTGCGTGCGAAACCAGCTGTGACCTGCGTTCAGTTGATCCCCGAGAATGAGGCGTAGCTCCATCAGGGGTGCTCCTTCCGACGACGGCAGTGTTCGCTGCAATAGCGCACTTCCTGCCAGCAGCGGGCCCACTTGCGCCGCCAGGCAAAAGGACGCAGGCAGACGGGACAGATCTTCTCGGGTAGATGGGGTTTGAGGTGCATGTGGCGGCCCTGTTGATGCCCTTGGTTTCTCTCTGCCTCCTTAACGAAGCACCATACGGTCGGGATCACTGGGGGAGCAGAAAGAGGCAATAGGGGGTGATTGCCACTCATGAAAAAGGCCCCCGCACCTGCCGGTTCGGGGGCCCTTGTTCTCGTAGCCGTTACTGGCTGCTGAAGAGCCTGGGCTGGGGAGTGGACTGCGCCGTCAGGGTCATGCGGCCCGAGGTTTCCAGCCAGCTCTTGATCTTTCTGGCATCGGCGACCCGTTCATCCGTGGTGTTGGCGTGAAGCAGTACCATGACCACGGGCTCGTTGTTGACCCGGGTTCCCATCACCAGGCAGCGCCCCGCCTCGCGGATATAACCGGTCTTGGAGACCAGAATGGGCCAGCTTCCTTCCCGTACCAGGCGGTTGGAGTTGAGGTAGTGCAGCTGGCGCTTGCCGTTGCGTACCAGACGCTGCTCGGAGGCGGTGTACTGGCGGATCAGCGGGTAGGTGGATGCGGCGGCAGCCAGTTTGGCGAGATCGTGTGCGGTGGAGACGTTGCGGGGGTTGAGCCCGGTGCTGTCGGCGAAATGGGTGCTCCACATGCCGAGCATGCGGGCCTTGGCATTCATTGCCTCGATAAAGGCCTTGCGGCCACCCGGGTAGTGTCGTCCCAAGGCGGAGGCGGCGCGGTTTTCAGAGGACATCAGTGCGATGTGCAGCATGTCGGCGCGGCTCAGGCGCGAGCCCACCGCGAGGCGCGACCCGGTGCCCTTGAGTCTGTCCACGTCATCCATGGTGACGGTGAGGGTTTCGTTGAGGCGCTGATTGCCGTCCAGTACCACCAGCGCTGTCATCAGCTTGGTGATGGAGGCGATGGACATCACCCGGTTGGCGTTGCGCTCTGCCAGTGTCTCGCCGGTTTTCGGGTTGACGACCACGTAGGCATCGGATCTCAGCGGAAGGTTGCTGCGGGGTTCGAGCAGGCTGTTGGTGGAAGAAGAGGTCGCAGAAAACGGGTTGGCATGGGCGCTTTCCATGCTGGCGGGAAGGAGGAAGGCGCCGAGCAGCAAGGGAAGAAAAGGACGAAGGTTCATGATTTGACTCTACTACGACTCACAGGGACATTTGGCTAAGTTATATGACGGTAATTGACGCTTCACAACGTCTGGTGGCCGGATATTTCCATTTTATGGGTTGGCGCACCTTGAAATCCCCCGCATCGGGGCTATCGGGCCCGCAAAAGGGAGTCATAGAGGCCTGTCAGGCCATGGCAGACACGCCACTACGGGGGCGCACTATATGCTGGTGAGGGGCGGGATGACGACTCTTTTTGCACCTTTCGGCGCCTTGGGATGATGAAGGGGTCGTTAATGGCGACCATGGCGATAAAAACGGCGCCCGGCAGGGAAGATGGCCCGCTGCATTATCGCCGTTTTGCCCCGCTTCATCCTCCCATCATCCGCGCGGTCTGAATGGCCTCGATCAGTGCGGCCCGGTTGATGCGGGGACGCTCCTCGTCCAGCAACTGCTGCCAGAGGGCGATGGCCTGGGAGTAGCGGCCGTGCAGGAAGTGATCGGAGGCGAGCAGCATCAGGGCGCTCACCTCGCCCTTGTCCTGCTTGAGCGCGCTATCAAGCAGACGCAGCGCCTCCGGGGTGAGCTGCTGGCCTGCCTGGTAGTAGAGCACGGTAGCCTGGGCGGCCTGGGTCGCCGCGCTGGCGCCCCCTTCTTGCAGGGCGAGACGCTGGTAGGCAAGCAGGGCGTTGGCGTACTCGTCCCGATAGAGATAGAGCTGGCCGAGCGCCGCCCAGCCGTCGAGATCGGCGGGGTTGGCTTGCAGGCGCTGGTGCAGGGCGCCCAGCGCCTTGTCTTGCAGATCCCGCGGGCTCAATCCCGCCAGCGGATCGGGGCGCGATTGATAAGCCTGCCACGCCTGATAGCGGCCGGTGCCGGCATAAATACCGGCCATCAGCGCCAGCAGCAGGGTCCCAAGCAGTATCCAGGAGCGCAGCCAGAGCTGCGGACGGGCGGTGCTATCTCTTACCAGCCGCTCGCGCAGGGCCTGCTCGGCGGTTGGGGTGGCGTTGGCGAGGTGGGCCAGCTCCAGCTCCCGGTAGAGGCGGCTGTGGGGGGCAAGCCCCGCCTGCTGCTCGGCCATGATCAGCCGGTTCAGCTCGGCCCTGGGGTCGTGGGCGAGCGCCCCCTCGGCTCTGTTGCCGACAAGCGGCACCCGCGCCGGTTGCCGGCGATGCAGGCTCCTGCGCAGGCGATTGAGCGCCAGCAACAGCAAGAGGGCGGGGCCGCCCCACAGCAGCGCCGTGCTGCGCTTGAAGGGGGGATCGTAGCGCACGAAATCGCCGAAGCGCTCCGTCATGCGGGCGATCACCTGCTCATCAGATTGTCCCTCGTCCACCCAGCGGTAGACCTCAAGCCGCAGATCCCGGGCGATGGGGGAGTTGGACTCCACCAGGTTCTGGTTCTGGCACTGGGGGCAGCGCAGGGAGCGGGCCAGCTCCTGAGCGCGGGTCTGCCGCTCGGGGTGGCGAAACTCATAGGTGTCGACCCCGCTGGCAAGGGCCCCGAGGCTCAAGGCCAGCAAGAGCGGCGCTATCAGGGCGTGGCCGAGACGGTTCATGGCTTGCTCTCCCGCACTTGTCTCTCTACTTCTCTCTCCACTTCTCTTTCCACTTCGGGCTGGCTGGCGGTGTTGCCGCGGGCCTTTGCAAGCAGGGGGGCAAACTGGCGTTGCCAGACTTCCCGGGTGAGCAGGCCGGTATGGCGGGTCAACAGGGTACCGTCGCCGGCGAAGAGATAGGTCTCCGGCGTGCCGTAGACGCCGAGCTCCAGGGCAAGTTTGCCGTCAGGGTCGGCCAGCACGGTGCGATAGGGGTTGCCCGCCTCGATGAGCCAGGCGCGGGCGGCATCTACCTTGTCCCGGTAGTTGAGGCCATAGAGGGGCACAGCGCTGGCCAGCTCACCCAGCAGCGGATGCTCGGCGCGGCAGTTGGGGCACCAGCTGGCCCAGACGTTGAGCACGAAGGGTTCCCCCTTGAGCGCCGCGGTGTGGATGGGGGGGCCACCAAGCAGATCGTCACTCTGCCACGCGGGCAGGTTGCGCCCTGCGACGGCCTCATCCTGGCTGTAGGGGTTGTTGCCAAGGCCGAGCCAGAGCAGGGCGCCGAGCCCCAGGGTGAGCACGAGCGGCACGAACAGGCGCAAACGGGCGTTCATAAGGACTCCTGTTCAAGCCGAGGGCAGGGGGCGGTCGCTGCCGCAGGATGGTTAGCCAGCAGCGGCCGGCGGACGATCAGGCGCAGTGTGCCACCCGCTATCATCAACAGGCCACCGAACCAGATCCAGCGCACCAGTGGCTTGTAGTGCAGCCTCATGGCATAGGCGCCTGGTCCCATCTTCTCGCCAAGCACCACGTAGAGATCGCCGAGCATTCCCCACGCGATGCCAGGCTCGTTCATGTTCATGGTGCGCACGCTGTAGTGACGCCGTTCCGGCGTCAGCCGCGCCACCTCTTTACCATCCTGATGCACGCTAAGCGTGATGCGCTCGGCGGTGTAGTTGGGGCCGATGATGGGCTCGCTCCCCTCATAGCGAAACGCGAAGGCGCCGAGCCGATAGGGTTGGCCTGCGGCGAGTACGGCGCCCCCCTCCTGACTGTGGTGACTCACCTGCGCAATGCCGAGGGCGCACACTGCCACCCCGAGGTGGGCCAGCAGGCTGCCGAACCGATTGAGGGTGAGCTCGCGCAGGGCGACCGGTTGCAAGAGCGGGAGCAGCAGGCTGGCCATCAGCCAGAGGCTCAGCACGTTGGCCGCAAGCCCCAGCCAGCTTGCCCGCAGCGGTTCGGGATAGGCGAGGCTCAGCAAGGTGCCCCCCAGCAGGCCGAACAGGCATGGGAGCAGTACCTTGATGCGGCGCTGGGCTGCCAGATGCTGCCAGCGCAGGCGCGGCAGCTGGGTCATCAGCGCCATCAGGCAGAGGGCCAGCGGCACGAAGATGGTATTGAAATAGGGGGCGCCCACCGAGAGCGAG
This sequence comes from Aeromonas sp. R5-1, assembly GCF_040908265.1. Lineage (NCBI taxonomy): Bacteria > Pseudomonadati > Pseudomonadota > Gammaproteobacteria > Aeromonadales > Aeromonadaceae > Aeromonas > Aeromonas sp. R5-1. The sequence continues at coordinate 8,527 of NZ_JBFODJ010000120.1, read as the reverse complement.
CCCAGATGGAGCGACTGGAACACCATGGGGTAGAAGGTGCCGAGCAGCACGCTGGCGCAGGCCACGCAAAGCAGCAGGATGGCGGCGCCGAGCAGCCCCTCTTTTGACAGCAAGCCAAAGCGGGCATAGGGAGCGCGAATGTCCGCCCGCAGGGCAAACAGGGTGAGGGCGCAGGTCAATAGCAAACCGAGCAGCAACAAGAGGGTGAGGCCGCGGCTGGGGTCCACCGCAAAGGCGTGTACCGAGGTGAGCACCCCGGAGCGCACCACGAAGGTGCCGAGCAGGCTCAGCGAAAAGGTAAAGATGGAGAGCAGCAACACGGCGTGGCCGTAAGCGCCGCGCTTCTCGCACACCACCAGGGCGTGCAGCAGGGCGGTGCCGAGCAGCCAGGGCAAGAGGGAGGCATTTTCCACCGGATCCCAGAACCACCAGCCGCCCCAGCCGAGCTCGTAATAGGCCCACCAGGAGCCCAGCACAATACCGGCGGTGAGAAAGACCCAGGAGCCGAGCGCCCAGGGGCGGCTCCAGTGGGCCACGGCGCCATCGAGCCGACCCGAGTGCAGCGCCGCCATGGCGAAGGCGAAGTTGACCGCAAAGCCGACGTAACCGAGATAGAGCAGGGGCGGGTGGATGATGAGGCCGATGTCCTGCAGCATGGGGTTGAGATCGCGCCCCTCCAGCGGCCCTGGGAACTGGCGGTCAAACGGGCTGGAGAAGATCAGGGTATAGAGGCCGAACAGCCCGACGATCAGCCCCATGATGGCCAATACCCGGGTTGTGATCAGCGGATCGACCCGTTTGGAGCAAAGGGCCACCAGCGCGCCCCACAGCCCCAGCGCAAAGACGAAAAAGAGCATGGAGCCCTCGTGGCCGCCCCACACGGCCGCCAGCTTGAAGCCAAGGGGCAGGGCGCTGTTGGCGTGCTGGGCTACATAGACCAGGGTAAAGTCATCGAGGCCAAAACAGCTGGCGAGCAGCAGCAGGGCGGCCCCGAGCAGGAGCGCGACCAGGATGGCCAGCGGTGTTGCGCAGCCGAGCAGCGGGCGTGAGGCGAGCCGCAGCCCCAGCCAGGGCAGCAGCCCTTGCAGCAGGGCGAGCCCGGTCGCCAGCAACAGTGAGAGATAGCCGAGCTCCGCCAGCACACAACCTCCAGTCAATCATTTGTCTATGTTATGCCGCAGCGTCTGCACCGTACCGGCGCTGAGGGATAACATCCACCTTCTGGCAACAACCAATCGCAACAACTCATCGCCACAAACAAGCGCCAGTCACCCGAAGGGCGGCTGGCGCTTATCCCCAGCTTTCAATAACCGGTTCACTATCCGTCGCGAGAGGTTGTCAGCAAGGTAAAGAGCAGCGCAGGAACCGGAGTGTATGTGAATACATGAGGATTCCGAGCAGCACATGAGCCTTGATCACGGCCTCGCAGCAGGAGCGTGAACCGATTTTTAAACTACCGTCATCTGGCCGGCATAGAGCACGAAGTAGCGCAGCAGCAGGATCCCCACCAGGGTCAGGCTGCAGACCAGTACCAGATAGCCGTTTTTGGCCCGCAGCGGCGCGGGGGCCAGCAGGGCCAGCAACTGGGGCAGCAGCATGCCGATGCCCACCACCCCGAGCCAGAACACCTGAGCCCAGAAGCCGCTGCCGATGGCGGCCCACATGGCTGCCTCCTTCTGGCCGCCACCGAAGTAGAGGCCGGTAAAGAAGCAGACCAGCAGCAACACCTCCACCGCCAGCACCGGCCGCTCGAAGCGGTGGACAAAGCTCACCCCCTGGCTGTGATGGTTCTCCTTGAACAGGGTGACCGCCAGCAAGATGGTGGAAGCGATGCCGGAGCTGACGCCGGAGATGAGGAACAGCACCGGCAGCACCGGGTTGTTCAAGAGCGGATAGGTCTTGAGCGCCGACAGCAGAAAGCCGGTGTAGGCCCCCAAGAGCACGGCGAGCAGCAGCAAGAGCGGCGCCAGCAGCCGCTCGATGCGGGCGAGCCAGCCAATCAGACCATCCACAAAGGCGAACTTCTCTTGCAGCAGGTGACTGCGCAAGGTCTCGATCTCGGCCCGAAATACCACCGCCAGCCAGGCAAACAGCACCGCCATGTAGACCTGAAACAGCATGACCCCCATCGACATCACGGAGTCGAACTGGTAGTGGAACATCAGCTTCCAGAAGGTCCAGGGGCGGGCCAGGTGGAAGATGAGGATCAGTAACCCCAGCACCACGCTCACCGGCGCCAGAATGGCGGTCGCCTTGATGATGCCGCTCTCGCTGCCGGCTCCCTTGCGGCGCAGCAGCACCGAGAGGCTGGTGGCCCCGGCGGAGATGCCGAGCAGAAAGAGATAGATGGCGATCGGCCAGTCCCAGACCAGTGAAGGGAAGTGAAATGCGTCATACCACATGGTCATGCCCTCCATCGGTTATTGCCGGGGTAGATGGCGATGGGGCAAACCCCCACACCAGCGAGGGGAAGTGAAACGCGTTTTGCATCGTCATAACTTTATCTCCCCTTTGGGCACGCGATACATCTTGGGCGAGGTGCCGAGCGCCTGCTTGTAGCGATAGGTGGTCTCCTTCACCAGCCGTTTGGCGATGGGGCTGTCCGGATCATCCAGATTGCCGAACACCAGCGCCTTGGTGGGGCAGGATTCCACGCAGGCCGGCTCCTTGCCCGCCGCCAGGTTGGTCTTGCGGCAAAAGTCGCACTTGTCGGCCACCTTGGTCACAGGGTTGATGAAGCGCACCTGATAGGGGCAGGCGGCCAGACAGTACATGCAGCCGACGCAAAGATCCGGGTTGACGTCGACGATGCCATCCTCCTTGCGGATATGGGAGGCACCGGTCGGGCAGACGTGCACGCAGGGAGCGTTGTCGCAGTGCTGGCAGGACTTGCGAAAGAAGTGGTACTCGGCATCAGGGAAGGTGCCGATGGGGCCGGAGCGGATGATCTCGAGGCGCGAGACCCCCTCTGGCACCTGATTCACCTCCCGGCAGGCATCCATGCAGGCGGTACAGCCGATGCAGGCCGTCTCGTCGTGGATCATGCCGTAGCGGATCCCGTCGATGGTCTGGCTGTGAGCGAGGGTGGCGGCAAGGGAGCGGGTGTTGGCACGGGCAGCCCCCGTCATCATGATGAGGGCCCCCGCACTCATCCCCGCCATGAAGTGACGGCGAGAGCAGCTCATGGTGCCTCCTTGCCCGAGGTGGTGTTCGCCTTGGCCGCCTTGACGGCCTCATGCTGCTTGCTGTGGCAGTCGACGCAGAGCTTGATGCGGGACTTCTCCGGAATCGCCACCATGGGCTCCTTGGCCGGGTGCAACTGGTGGCAGCTGGTGCAGGTGAGCTTGGTGGCGTGCACGTCGTGGGCCCAGAGCGCCTCGCGCAGCACTTTGGGCTCGTGACAGCTCATGCAGACCCCGTTCTGCTCGGCGATGGGGTAGCGCTCGGTGCTCTGTTTGTCATTGAAGCTGTCGCTAAAGCGCATCACGTCCTTGACCCCTTCCCGGTGTTGGGGAGAGGGCTGACCATGGCAGTTGGTGCAGGTGACCGGCGCCAGGTTGTTGGGGTTGGTCGCCTGGCCGTGCTTGCCGTGCATGCCTTCGACCTGCTCCTTGTGGCAGTCGGTGCAGGCCTTGTCGGCACTGCGCAGAAATTCCACTTCATGTGTAGTCGGTGCCGGGGCGGTTGCCGCATCGGCCGCCTGGCCCTGCAGGCTGGTCAGCAGCATGGCTGCCATCAGCATCAGTCGTAAGAAATCCATTGTTAAATCACCCATAGGAAGCCTCCATCCGGCTGCGGGCCCGACACTGCGGGCCCGCATGCCTCGTCATTGTGCGAGCCGTCCGGCCGCTTTGGCCTCGGCATCCCAGGCGGGGACTGTGGTCTTGAGGAACTGGGCCTTGTCGCTGTTCATCTGCTTCATGTCCATGCCAAGAGCTGCCTGGGCCTTCTCCTTGCTGGAGATGTCGGGAATGGCGATCTCGTGGCTGATCCCCTTGGCGGCCAGCAGGCGTGCCAGCTTGGTGCGGGCGTCGGCGGCCTTGTCCAGGGCGGTTCCCAGCATGCGCAGCGCCACTTCCGGGGCGTGCATCTGCACCCCGTGGGAGGCGATGGAGAAGTCCCAGCGCCATTGGGCGTGACGGATGTCCTGCAGAATGTCCTTCATCTCGGCTTCGGTGGCGCCGGCATCCCAGGCGGCCTTGGCTTCAAAGTGGGCGTGCACCAGCTGCTTCTCGACTTTGAGCTTGATTTCGGTGACGGCATCCTTGCGTTGCTTGACCACCCCTTGCAGCATCTCTTTGCTCTGGGTGTGGCAGTTGCGGCAGGTCTGATCGAAGCGATCGAAGGGGTTGCCTACCTTGTGATCGGTGTAGACCTTGCCCTGTTCGTTCTGCACCTTGGGCATGTGGCAGTCGACGCAGGCGACGTTGTTCTGGCCGTGAATGCCGGCGCGCCAGGTCTCGTACTCGGGGTGCTGGGCTTTGAGCATGGGGGTCTTGGAGAGGGCATGGGTCCAGTCGGCAAAGCCAATCTCGTCGTAATACTCTTCCATCTGCTCAACAGTCGTACCCTTGTCCCAGGGGAATTTCACCGCCTTGGTGGGGCCGCTGAAGTAGTACTCCACGTGGCACTGGCCGCACACCTGAGACTGCTGATCGAAGCGCCCCTGCTCCTTGAACGGCTTGCCGATAGCGGTCATGGCCCGGTCGGCATAGGGACGGGAGAGGTGCAGGGCGGGTTTCCCTTCCTTGAACTCTTTCGAGGCGGTGTCGTGGCAGTCGGCGCAGCCGATGGTGTTGACGATCTCGGGGCCGCCTTTTGCCCACATGCCCTTGAAGTAGCCATCCTCACCCTTCTCGTCGATGACGCGGGCCACGTCCGGGCCTTTGCAACTCCAGCAGGCCATGGGCAGCGGACCATCTTCGGCGGTCTTGGGGGCGCCGGTGCGCAGGGTTTCCCGCACGTCGGTCAGCGCATAGAAGTGGCCGCGCGGCTTGTTGTAATCCTTGGAGAAGGGGTAGCCGGCCCAGAGCACCACCATCTGCGGATCTTCCGCCAGGGCGTCGGTGCGCTCGCGGCTCTCGCTGGTGCCTTTCCAGCTGGTGAACTGATCGGCGTGATCCTTGGCGAACAGCTCGCTGCGCGCCTCGATCTTGCCCTTGGGTTGTGCCTCGTCGGCCGCCTGTGCCAGACTGCCTGCGCCCAGCAGGGCGGTCAGCAGCAGGGCCGCCAGCCCTGGTCGAAATAGCTTGTCATATGAACCCACGGTCATCACTCCCAGATAAAAGTCCATGTCGGGCCTGACCGTTCCATCTTGGTGTGGACATCTGTGCTCATCATCGACGGGCATGGCAGGCCGATCCATTGTTATGGCTGCATATAAATCGGTGTTTATGCAATTGCTCGGGGGGATAATACCAAATGGGTAAAATGGATAATTATTTATCCCCGTGGGAGTTGCGCTAGATCAATTGAGGGGGGGGAGGGATGCCAAAAGTGCGATCCAGGTGGAATTATTGAACCTCATCCGAGGGTTATTTCCACCCGTTCTCTTTTGATGAAAATAGGTAAAAACGATGTTCATCATGCTGGTGAGGGGGGAAGGGCGAGAGGCGGCGGAGTGATACACCGCCTGAAGAGAGAGAATGAACTGCTGATGTTGAATTTAAATTCAATATTAAGCTTGCGAAGGGGTGAGGGGGAGGCTTCGGTTTTCCATCACCATGGTCCCTGTCAAGGGACTTTGTGACAGAAGCTGTCGTAGAAATGGGTGCCAAGAGAGCCATCTGTTTTTAGGAAAGGAAAAATAAGGGCTTTATTCCAGCATATTCGCGGCTTGATAGCGTCTTATTGAATTTAATAGGACGGTTGGGGGTATTTACTTTCGATATTTTCGAAAATAACGAAGGGTTGGTTATAGGGGGTGATTGACGGTAAAATAGCCGCCTGTCACGGAGACTTTCCCTTTACGCTTCATGTGCTGGGAAGTCTGTGTTTACCCGTTGGAGGATATATGGCCGAGCTGCGAATCGATAAACCGACTCTTATTGCCAAGGTGGAGGGCGCCGTGTTTGTGATGGATGCGGACGGCTCTTTGCGCCGTGCTACCCCTGGCATGCAACTGGAGCCCGGGATGCGCCTGCTCACCGAATCCGACGGACAGGTGGAGCTGGCGGAGGCGGGCAGCGAACGTCCCGAGCCCGCCCAGCCCGAGGCGGCACTGCCCGCCGGTGCCGATGCCGAGCTGGCGAGCCTGCAGGAGGCCATCCGTCAGGGGGCCGACCCAACCGAGCTGTTTGCAGAGACGGCCGCCGGTAATCCGGGCGCGGGCACCGCTGGCGGTGTGGTCGGCTCCAGCGCCGGCGGTTTCGTGGTGGTGGATCTCAACAGTGAGTACACCCTGGCCGAGGCGGGGTTTGACACCGGCCATGAGGCGCGTCAGCCGGGCGACGAGCTGCTCTATGCCGAAGATCAGGATCTGCTGGCGGCCATCACCATCACAGAGCCCCAGACCGACGACAACATCATCAATGCCGACGAGGCGACCGGCGTCATCATTCGCGGCTTTGTCGAGGACGTGGAAGTCGGCCAGACCGTCACCGTCACCCTGATAGACCAAGATGGCAATCGCCTGACCACCACCACAGTGGTGCTGCCCGGCTTCGTCTGGGAGGCAAACTTCGGCGACGTCACCGGCAAGCTGGTGGACGGCCCCCTGACCATCCAGGCCGATACCCAGGATGCAGCCGGCAACCGGGCCAGCGACACCGGCCAGACCCTGCTCGACACCATCACCACCATTACCCTGGATTTGGCGGACGAGAGCGACACCGGCACCAGCCAGACCGATGATCTGACCCGCGACACCACACCGCTACTGCAAGGGAAGGGGGAGCCTGGCGCTACCGTTACCCTGACCCTGGAAGGCAAGGTGATGGCCGTGCTCACCGTGGATGGCAACGGCAACTGGCAATATCAGATCCCCGATACCCTGGCCGATGGCGCCCATGATTTTCGCGTCGATGCGGTGGACATCGCGGGCAACCGGGCCAGCGACACCCTGACGGTGACGGTGGATACCCGTGCCGCCATCGACATCGACGATCTCGATACCGACAGCATCCTCGGCCATGACAAGGTCACCCTGAGCGGCAGTACCACGGACGTGGAGGCGGGGCAGCGGGTGACCATCACCCTGGTTGGCCAGAATGGCCAGACCCTCTTCAGCGGCAGTGCCCTGGTGGGCAGTGACGGCCGCTGGCAACTGGGAGGCCTGGATCTCTCCAGCATCCAGGGCCCCTACGAGGTACGCGCCGAGGTGACGGATCTGGCGGGCAACCGGGTGATCGACGGGGCTCCTCTCATCGGTCAGAGCGACGTGCTTACCCTCTCCGAGGCGGATCTCGCCAAGGGGCCGGTGAGTGCCACCGGATCCCTGCACACCGGTGCCGGGCTTGATGGCAACCTGCAGGTGAGTTTTGCCGCCGATCAAAGTGCCCTCAATCAGCTTGGCCTGACCAGCCACGGGACGGCGCTCGCCTACCAGGTCAGCGGCCAGACCCTCACCGCCAGCGCGGGGGGCGTGACCGTCTTCACCCTGACCCTGGCCAACGACGGCAGCTATCGCATCGTCTGGAACCAGAGCCTGGATCACGGCCAGGATAGCCTGAGCCTGCCCTTTGCCCTGGAGTACCGCGACAGCGACGGGGATCGGGTGAGCGCCAATCTCACCGTCAACCTGGTGGACAGCACACCGCCTGACTTCACCATCGCCCCCATCAGCCTCACGGAGGATGATTTCACCAATCCGGCGGCGGTGGTGGGACAGAGCCAGTTCGTGGTGGGCCATCAGTCCGATCCCTTGGTGGCAACAAGTGCCGTCTTCGCGGATCAGAGTGCAACCCTGGCCCGTCTCAACGGCAGCGGCATCAGCAGCGACGGCCACGCCTTGACCTTCGAATTCACCGGTGATCGCCTGCTGACGGGTTATTACCTGGATGGCAATGGCAAGCGGGTCGAGGTGCTGAAGGCCGAGCTGACCGCCAGCCAACATGGCAGTGATATCGACGGCAATGTCACCGTCTCCCTCAATGGGCCTCTGGACCATCAGGGCAGCGACCAGCTCTCCCTCGGGCTCACCGTTTCCGCCAAGGAGATAGATGGCGACGAGACCCGCGCCGATCTGGTTGTCTCCATCAGTGACGGTGTGGATCCCCGCCTTGGCATCGACAGCGGGGTCACCTTGCAGGAAGGGGCCTCTGGCCAGACCCTGGATGGCCAGCTGCCGGTGAGCGTGGGCAGCGATCGCCTGGTGTCGCTCAACTTCGAGGCGAGCCAGCCCGGCCTGAATGGCCTCACCAGCGGCGGCCAGCCGACCCACTATCAGGTCAACGGCAACGTCATCACCCTGCTGGATGCGGGCGGCAAGACCATTCTGACCGTGACCCTGGGGCTGGATGGCAAGTACCAGGTGGCGCTCGACGGCGTGCTGGATCAACCGGTCAGCACCAACAGCGTCAACCTGGGG
>NZ_JBFODJ010000012.1:0-13593 GCF_040908265.1 Aeromonas sp. R5-1 | reverse complement strand
TGGGTGTGGCTTGTTTTGTTTAGCGACTAATCAGATCGCACAAACTGGACTGAGTTCCCTTCCTCCGGTGATCTACTATTCGGAACAGCTATTTATACCATTCGCATTTTTTCATCAGGGATGCCAAGTTCCAGCAAGGTAAAATACTTGGAAATGCTGAAGTCTTCACAATCTCCCCCCGCTGCGCCCAGAAATTCCAGCGGTGTCGCCCAATAATCCTTCTTGTGCCACAACTTGATGTCATCGATGAAACGCATCTGGTTGAAGAACTGGTTCACCTTCTCCAGCTTCTGCCGATCCGTCAGCCCCGCCGCCTTGTTCTGCATTGCCAAAGTGCGCCAGCTGGTGACCCGTTTGCCGGCCCTGAGGCCATAGGTCTCCTCCGCGCGCTTGACCAGTTTCATATCCTCCGGTGAGAGAGGCTGGCTGGCGCTGAGCAGCAGGGGGATCGCCAGCAGGGCGAGCCACAGCAGGCGAACCCGCCAGGGCGCACGTGCACCTGCGACAGCTCGATACCCATCACGTCGGCTCCAGCCTGTCGATGCCACTTCTTTCTGTGTCATGACGCCGCCATCATCCCCTGACCGCTGGACGCATAAAAGAATGACTGCAGCACGCTGCAGCCATTCCCCTTGCCTGATATGACATCAGTGGCAGGGCCATCAGTTGTTGTTGGCCTGCCATTCAGCCGGTTGCTGCACATTCAGAGCATTGAGCAGACCACCGGTGGCATTGAGGATACGATAATCCGCCAACAGGGAGTCGTACTCGGCAGTGATGTAGCTGCGGCGAGCCTCGAACAGTTCGTTCTCCGTGTTCAGCACGTCCAGCAAGGTCCGTTGGCCCAGGCCGAATTGCTTCTTGTAGGCCTGTACGGTGTCATAGCTGGCGTCCACGTGCTCTTTGAGGAAGACTTTTTGCTTGGCCAGCGACTCTTTGGCGTTCCAGGCGAGGCGGGTCCCCTCTTCCACCTGACGGAAGGCATTCATGTGAATGTCTTTGGCCTGGGAATAGAGGGCTGAGGTTGCCTTGCTTTCTGCCAGATCGGACCCACCGCGGAACAGGTTGTAACGCATCCGGACCATGGCGGTGAGATCGTCGTTACGGCCTTTGACCGCATCGATGTCCTCGTTCCAGTTCTGATCCACTTCAAAGGCTACGTTCGGGTAGAACCCGGACTTGGAGCCTTCATGCTGATACTTCGCCTCTTCGATGTCCTGCAGGGATGACAGCAGGGTCGGGTGAACCTCTGTTGCCGTCTTCAGCGCATCTTCCAGCGTTGCGGGCAGGAGTTGGGTGTTCGGTACTGGCTGAACGAGATCCTTGGGCACTTCATTGACGACACGGATGAACTCGCTCTCGGCATCCCGATAGTTGTTCTCCGCCGCCGCCTGGTTGGAGTACGCCCGAGCCACACGACCGTCGATCTGGGTCTGGTCAGCGGTCGACCCCAGACCGGAGTCGGTCCGTTTCTGGATGTCACTGCGGATCTGTTCGTGGGTTTCAAGGTTCTGCTTGGACAGCTCCAGGATCTCCTGCTGACGCAGCATGTTGAGGTAGACCTCGGCCACGCGCAGGGCCGTGTTCTCCGCCTCGGAGATCATCGCCAGGCGCTGGGCCTGGGCGGCGGCATCGGTCCGTGCCACGTTGCTGCTGACATCAAAGCCGTCAAACAGCATCTGGCGAAGGCTGATCCCGGCCTCCTTGCGCGTCATGGAGTCATCGATCGTCTGTGAATTGGGACCACGGGTCGAGGGACTGTCAGTCTTCTCGTAACCGACGCCACCACGCAGATCAATGGTGGGGTAATAGCCGCCCTTGGCTCCATCATGCTGATACAGTCGTGCCTGATAGAGATCAAAAGCTTCCTTGATTTTCGGATGGGTAGCCAGTGACTGCGCCACTGACTGTTCCAGCGTCTGTGCCTGGCTCAGGCCCGGGAACAGTATGGTGCCACTAACCAGCATGGCAACAATCGTCTTCTTCATGGTATCTCCAGTCATGTTGTTTTTAGATTGTTGGCTTATCGTTCTCTCAGTGCCGACTGCTTAGCCCTCAAGATGGGTTTCAGCAAGTAGTCTAGGACACTTTTTTTACCAGTAATAATATCTGCACTGGCTAACATACCGGGGATGATGGGAAGTGCGTTAAGCTCATCGCCCAGATAACTCTTCTCGGTTCGTACTCGCACCAGATAGAAGGAATTGCCCTCCTCATCCTGGATTGAGTCGGCACTTATCTGTTCAACCTTGCCATGTAAACCTCCATAAATAGTGAAATCATAGGCAGTTATCTTGACCACGGCCTCCAGTCCGGGTCTGAGGAACGCGATGTCCTTGGGCGACACCTTGGCTTCAACCAGCAGGGTGTCTTCCAGCGGCACTATCTCCATCAGGTCCATGCCCGGCTGAACGACCCCACCCAGCGTATTAATCTTGAGCTTCTTGATGGTCCCCTTGAGAGGCGCGATCACACTGGTACGATCGACCCTGTCCCGCAGACCGACCTGGCCCTCTGACAACTGGCTCAACTTGCCTTGACGTTCGTTCAGCTCGGTCTGGGAGTCCGCCCGGAATTTCAGGGCGATATCATTTCGCTTCGAGATGGTCTCCCGCAGTACCGAGTTGAGCTTGGGCACCAGCAGGCGGTTCGCCTCCAGCTCCCCTTGCATTTCGTTGACCTGCCGCTCCAGTTTAATTAGCTCCACTTGAGGAACTATACCCTCTTTTGCGAGAGGACGGCTGATGTTCAGCTCCTGACGAGCCAGATCAACGCTGCGGCCCACGGTCCGGATCTTGGCATTGAGCTCTATGGTCTCCTGCTCTTTCTGCTCGATCTGCTGTCCCAGAATGTAGAGCTGGTTCTTGAGGTTGTTTAACCGCGCCTCCTGCACCGATCTTTCACGGGCGGCATATTCGGCAAATACATTCTCGTACCCTTCGGGGAACTCGATGGCCTGTTTGTCGATGGCTACCTGTTCACGCCACCCCAGATTGGGCTCGTTCTTGACCACCACGCTGCGAATTTCGGCGCGCAGGCGGGCAATATCCCCCTTGAGGGTGACCAGCTCCTGCTCCCGTTCGCGAAAATCCGACTTGAAGCGAGTATCGTCGATGCGCAGCAGTGGCTGTCCCTTCTCGACGATGTCCCCCTCCTTGACGAAGATCTCCTTGACGATCCCCCCTTCCAGGTTCTGGATCACCTGCAACTGGCGCGACGGTATCACCTTGCCCTGGCCGACGGTCACTTCATCCAGCTCTGCCCAGGCGGCCCAGACGATGGCGCTGACAAAAAACAGGAAGCAGGCCCAGAGCAGGACTCTGGCACGGGTGGGTGTCGTCAGCAGCACGGCGGCGGCACCGTCATCCACGTACTCGAGATGCTCGGGTGCAGGCAAGACCGTATCTGAGGGCGTTTTCTTGAACCAGTGGTTAGCCATTCGCCGTCTCCTGCACCCGCACTTTGCCTTCCTTCAATTGCTGCAACACCACCTCTTTGGGACCGTCCGCCACTATCTTCCCCTGCTCCACGACGATGACCCGGGAAGCGACATCCAGCATGGAGGTCTTGTGGGTGATGAGGATAAGGGTGGTTTCGGGGCCGAGCCGCGCCAGCTCCTGCTTCACGTGCATCTCTGACTGGTTGTCCATGTTGGAGGTCGGCTCGTCCATCACCAGAATGGGGGGATCGTTGAGCAGGGCGCGAGCCAGCAGGATGGACTGACGCTGGCCACCGGAGAGCTGACGTCCCCCTTCGCCAATCTGTCTGTCGAGACCGTTGGGATCCCGGTTGGTAAAGTTGGTGACCCCGGCCCGCTTGGCGGCGCGCAAGACACGGGCATCGTCCACCAGGGGATTACCCAGCATGATGTTGTCCCGCACGGAACCAAAGAAGAGGGTCACATCTTGCGGCACACAGCCGATGTTGCGGCGAATGATGGTCGGCGGCAGTTGGTCCAGCTCAAAGCCATCCAGACGCACCAGGCCGTCAGTCGGGCGATAGAGACCCATCAGCAATTTCTCCAGCGTGGTTTTACCTGCACCGATCCGCCCGATGATGGCCACCTTCTCACCCGGCTCGATGCGCAGGTTGATGTTGTGCAGGGTGCTGCTCTCCATGCCCGGATACTTGAAGGAGACATTTTCAAACTCGATGCGCCCCTGGATGAGCGGATGGTGGATGTACTGCCTGCCCTCCTCCTGCTCACCCGGCGTCATCATGATCTTCTCCAGGATCTCGAGTGCCGACTTGGCCTGGTTGTAGCGGGTGGAGAGTACCGAGAGCTGCACCATGGGGGCGATAGCCCGGCTCGACAGCATCACGGCCGCTATCATGCCCCCCATGGTCACCAACCCTTCCGAGATCTGGTAGACACCGACGATCACCAGTCCCACTGTCACCACCTGCTGGATGTAGCTCGCCAGAGAAGACATGGAGTTGGTGATGCGCCGGGTTTGCACGCCCCAGGTCGAGATGTGGGACACCGCCTGCTCCCAGCGGTGCTGGAACATGCTCTCGGCCCCGAAAATCTTCACGGTCTCAAGGCCCGAGATGCTTTCGATCAGATTGGCGTTCTTCTGGGAGGCGAGCCGGGAGCCCTCCTCGATGGATTGCTTCAGCGGTGCCTGAATGTAGAAGCTGTAGGCCACCAGGATCAGGATGGCGATGATGGGCACCACCACCATCACACCGGCGAAAATCCAGATGATGAAGAGGAAGAAGATGGCAAACGGCAGATCGATCAGGGTGGAGACGGTGGCCGACGTGAAAAACTCGCGCACCGATTCAAACTCCTGCAAGTGCTTGGCAAAGGCACCGGTCGACGCAGGCCTGGACTCCATCTTCATGCCCATCACCTTGGCAAAGATTTTGGCCGACAACAGCACGTCGGATTTCTTGCCTGCAATATCGATGAAGTAGCTGCGCAGCTGGCGCATCACGAAGTCGAAGGTGAACACCACCATGGCTCCAACCGCCAGCACCCAGAGGGAGTCGAATGCCAGGTTGGGCACAATCTTGTCATAGACGTTCATGGTGAACAGGGGGCTGGCGATGGCAAACAGGTTGATGAGGATCGAGGCCACCAGCACATCCCGATAGATACCGCGGGACTCGAACAAGGTGCTCCAGAACCAGTGACCATCACGGGTCTCCAGCACTTTGGGCGAGCGCTCATCAAACTTGAACTGCCGCTTGACGTAGAACAGACGACCATTGTACTCGTCACCCAGCTGGGCAAGACTGACCCATTGGGCCGCGTCTCCGGCCTGGGGAAAGATGACCCTCGCCTGGGTCCGTTCTTCATTCCATTCAAGCAAGATGCAGGCGCCGCCATTGCGCGTCTGCAAGACGCAGGGCAGCAGCAGGGAGGAGATCTGTTCAAGGGGCTGGATCACTTCGCGGGCAGAGAGACCGCCCCGCTCGGCGGCACGACTGAAGAGCGCCGTGCTGAGACGCCCGGAGACCAGTGGCAAGCCGGTGGTGAGAGCATCCTGACTGTTGGGCACCCCGTAAAAGCGGGTCAAAAAGACCAGGCACTCCAACAGTTCATCTATATGGCTGGTTTCTGCTTGCATAGCATCCCATCAAACATGATTCAGAAGGTTGTCTCGGGGCCGAATATCCAAAGCCCGGCGGCGATCCGGAAAAACAGAACAGACCTCGCCACCCAGACCCACAACCCGATTAGCGCACAGAGCCGGGACACTGCATGTCTCGCTTCCCTCACAGATTTTCATGCCGGAAACGGAGGGGACATGCCGGGCACCTGATGTTGCCAAGAAATATGCCACCCGGTACGAAGAAAGCCCGCCCGGTATACAAACTGCAAAGAGTTATTGATAACTATATCTTTTTTCAAGCCGACCATCTTATCAAGGTGACTTGAACGAAACTATACTCCAAAGACTGAATTTCATCTAATAACCCACTGTTTTTTTGACGAAATTAGAGTTGGCACTCGCCCGTGGAAGGGAGAGAAAAAGGGCGTCCCAGGCAGTGCCCCTGAGGGCCTGAGCGTGCCAGCGCCGCGGCAATGGCGGTCATGGCGCTCCAGCGATTCTCGCACCAGGCGGGGGCCAGCAGGGTCGGGCGGCGCGCCGACGCCGAGACCCTGTGATAGACCACCTCGGGAGGCGTGTACTGGATCATGGCGACCGCCGCCGCCACATACTGCTCCATCGTCAACACATCCAGCCGCCCCGCCTGCCACGCCTTGCCAAGAGTGCTCCCCTCCACCACATGTAGTGGGTGAAGCTTGATGCCCTCGACGCCGGTCTCCACGACACGGTGCAGGGTTTCCAGGCTGTCCATCGGCGCCTCGCCGGGCAGGCCGACGATGAGGTGTGCACACACCTTGATGCCCCGCAGATGGGCTCTGGTTACAGCGTCAACATAGGCGGCATAGCCGTGGCCCCGATTGATGCGTTGCAACGTCTTGTCGTTGGCGCTCTGCAGCCCGAGCTCCAGCCACACCTCGTAGCCGCGGGCCTGATAACCTGCCAGCAGATCCAGCACCGCATCGGGTACACAATCAGGGCGAGTTCCGACGCAGAGCCCCACCATGTCGCTCACCGACAAGGCTTCTTCATACATGCGCTGAAGGTACTCCACTTCGGCATAGGTGCTGGTATAGGCCTGAAAGTAGGCCAGATAGCGCCTGGCCCGGGTCACCTCGTCCCGGCGTGCCAGCAGTTGCTGCACCACGGAGAGTTGCTGGGCCGACTCGTCGGCAAAGGAGGAGACATTGCAGAAAGTGCAGCCACCCCGGCCCAGGGTGCCGTCCCGGTTGGGGCAGGTAAAGGCCCCATGGATGGAGAGCTTGTGGATCTTCTGGCCGTGGCGCAGCTTGAGATCCTGGCCAAATGTATTGATGAGTTCGTGTAACTGCATGACACCTCCGAAATGAGGTGTCATTCTAGCGACGCAGCCCGGCGGGCAGGCTGCGCTGGATCAATCCCGCTCTCTACCCAAAAATCATATAAATATTCACGTTAGATGCGATAAATACCCAACAGTCAGCATTCACGGTCACTTTTGACAACCTGTCACTCCTGCCACCTGGAGAAAAGTGTCATAACCTCTCGCCCATAACCGGCTGTAACTACTGAAAAAATCCTGTTTAGTCTGCTTATGGACAAATGCAAGACGCAGGATCCTGAAATGTGATCCCCGCCAAGCACACCAGAGATGACTTTGTAAAATTACTACAGTTTCCCGCCACCATGCAGTCAACCACTAAATCGTCCATAAACAGAATATAAATCCAACAAATAAATAAAAGTCAGTCATAAATACACAAAAATGCTGATTGAGTCTCAAAAACCCACATTTTGTTATGGTGATGTAACATTGCAAACAAGCGGGATGTCCAATTGACCTTGCCCGAAAATCCCATTAGTTTGGAGATTCGCCACCTCAGGCGGACGGAACCACAAGAGCCAATCGCAATTTATGCAGTCTGTTGATGACAGTGCGATGGAAGGCCGAGCAAGGGAGAAATGCAATGTCACTATATGATCCAAAGCTGGAGAGGGATAACTGTGGCTTCGGCCTGTTGGCCCACATGGAAGGGGAAGCCAGCCACAAGCTTGTCCGTCTCGCGATGTCAGCCTTGGCTCGCATGCAGCACCGCGGCGGTATCTCCGCTGATGGTAAGACCGGCGACGGCTGCGGCCTGTTGCTGCAAAAACCCGACAGCTTCTTTAGAGCGGTCGCCGAAGAGAAGGGATGGCACCTGGGCCGCAACTACGCGGTCGGTATGCTGTTTCTCAACCCGGACCCCGTATTGGCCCAGGCAACTCGCGACATCATCGACGAGGAGCTGGAAAGAGAGACCCTGAGTCTGGTCGGCTGGCGCAAGGTGCCCATCGATACCAATGTACTCGGTTCCATCGCCAAGGCGTCCCTGCCCAGTATTGAACAGGTCTTTGTCAACGCGCCCCCGGGCTGGGTCGACAAGGATCTCGAGCGCCGCCTCTATATCGTGCGCCGCCGCATCGAGAAACGCATCAGCGACGACTACTTCTATGTGGTCAGCCTTTCCAACCTGGTCACCGTCTACAAGGGACTGTGCATGCCGGTGGATTTGCCGCGCTTCTATCTGGATCTGGCCGACATCCGCATGCAGGCCGCCATTTGCGTGTTCCACCAGCGTTTCTCCACCAACACCAGCCCGCGCTGGCCGCTAGCGCAGCCGTTCCGCTACCTCGCCCACAACGGCGAGATCAACACCATTGCCGGCAACCGCCAGTGGGCCAAGGCGCGCAGCTACAAGTTCGCCACCCCGCTGATCCCGGATCTGCAAGAGGCCGCCCCCTTCGTCAACACCACGGGGTCGGACTCCTCCAGCCTCGACAACATGCTGGATCTCTTCCTGGCCGGCGGCATGGACCTGTTCCGTGCCATGCGCCTGCTGATCCCGCCTGCGTGGCAGAAGCACCCGAACATGGATGACGACCTGCGCGCCTTCTACGACTTCAACTCCATGCACATGGAGCCCTGGGACGGCCCGGCCGGCATCGTCATGACCGACGGTCGCTACGCCACCTGCGCACTCGACAGAAACGGTCTGCGTCCGGCACGTTACGTCATCACCAAGGACAAGTTCATCACGCTGGCCTCCGAAGTGGGCACCTGGGACTACACCCCGGACGAAGTGCTGGAGAAGGGCCGTGTCGGCCCGGGGGAGCTGTTCGTGGTCGATACCAGCAACGGCAAGATCTGGACCAGCTTCGAAATTGACGACGATCTCAAGAGCCGTCACACCTACAAGCAGTGGATGGACAAGCACTGCAAGCGCCTGGTGCCCTTCGAGCAGATGGACGATGCCAGCACGGGATCGCGGGAATTCCCGGATGACCGGCTCAAGACTTACCAGAAGCTGTTCGGCTACTCCTTTGAAGAGCTGGATCAGGTGATCCGCGTGCTCGGCGAGAACGGCCAGGAGGCGGTGGGCTCCATGGGGGATGACACCCCGATGGCGGTGCTCTCCTCCAGCCAGCGAACCCTGTACGACTACTTCCGCCAGATGTTCGCCCAGGTGACCAACCCGCCCATCGATCCCCTGCGGGAAAATCACGTCATGTCCCTGGCCACCTGTATCGGCCGCGAACAGAACGTGTTCAACGAGACCTTCGGCCACGCCCACCGGGTGCTGTTCCAGTCGCCGATCCTGCTCTACTCCGACTTCCATCAGTTGCTGGCCCTGGAGGGGGAACACTACCGCCATGCGGTGCTGAGCCTCAACTACCTGCCCGAAGAGGGGCTGCAAGCCGCCCTCGAGCGCCTCTGCCACGAGGCAGCTGAAGCGGCCCGCAGCGGCGCGGTGCTGCTGGTATTGTCAGACCGGGACATCAGCCCGGACACCCTGCCCATCCCGGCCGCCATGGCGGTGGGGGCGGTGCAGCGTACCCTGGTGGACAACAACCTGCGCTGCGACGCCAATATCCTGGTGGAGACCGCGAGCGTGCGCGACCCGCACCACTTCGCCGTGCTGCTGGGCTTTGGCGCCACCGCCATCTACCCCTATCTCGCCTACGAGACCCTCGCCAAGCAGGTAGAAGAAGGCGTGCTCAAGATGAGCCTGCGCCAGGCCATGCTCAACTACCGCAACGGCATCAACAAGGGCCTCTACAAGGTGATGTCCAAGATGGGCATCAGCACGGTGGCAAGCTACCGCTGCTCCCAGCTGTTTGAGGCGGTGGGCCTCTCCAAGGCTGTTGTCGAACTCTGCTTCCGTGGCGTATCGAGCCGCATCCAGGGTGCCGACTTTGCCGACATCCAGCAGGATCAGATCAATCTGTCCCGTCTGGCCTGGCTCGGCCGCAAGCCGCTGACCCAGGGCGGCCTCTTGAAATTCGTCCACGGTGGCGAGTACCACACCTACAACCCGGACGTGGTGCAGACCCTGCAAGTGGCGGTGCGCTCCGGCAACTACGCCGATTACAAGGAGTATGCCCGTCTGGTGAACGAGCGGCCGGTCGCCACCTTGCGGGATCTGCTGTCGCTCAAACAGGGCACCACCCCGGTTGCGCTGGATCAGGTGGAGCCAGCCGCCAGGCTGTTCCCCCGCTTCGACTCCGCGGCCATGTCCATCGGCGCCCTCGGCCCTGAAGCCCACGAGGCCCTGGCCATCGCCATGAACCGCCTCGGCGGTCAGAGCAACTCCGGCGAAGGCGGTGAAGATCCCAAGCGTTTTGGTACCGAGAAGAACTCTCGCATCAAGCAGGTGGCTTCCGGTCGCTTTGGCGTCACCCCTCACTACCTGATGAACGCGGACGTGGTGCAGATCAAGGTCGCCCAGGGTGCCAAGCCCGGTGAAGGGGGCCAGCTGCCCGGTGATAAGGTCACCGCGCAAATCGCCCAGCTGCGCTACTCCGTGCCCGGCGTGACCCTGATCTCCCCGCCGCCCCACCACGACATCTACTCCATCGAGGATCTGGCCCAGCTCATCTTCGACATCAAGCAGATCAACCCGAACTGCCTGGTGTCGGTGAAACTGGTGTCCGAACCTGGCGTCGGCACCATCGCCTGTGGCGTGGCCAAGGCCTATGCTGACTTCATTACCGTCTCCGGCTACGACGGCGGCACTGGCGCCAGCCCGCTCACCTCGGTCAAATACGCCGGCTCCCCCTGGGAGCTGGGCCTGGCCGAAACCCAGCAAGCCCTGGTGGCCAACGGCCTGCGCCACAAGGTGCGTCTGCAGGTGGATGGCGGCCTCAAGACGGGTCTGGACATCATCAAGGCGGCCATCCTCGGCGCCGAGAGCTTTGGCTTCGGTACCGGCCCCATGGTGGCGCTCGGTTGCAAATACCTGCGTATCTGCCACCTGAACAACTGCGCCACCGGCGTCGCCACCCAGGATGAGAAGCTGCGCCGCGAACACTTCACCGGCCTGCCGGAGATGGTGATGAACTACTTCAAGTTCATCGCCGAGGAGACGCGCGAGCTGATGGCCGAGCTTGGCGTCACCCAGCTCACCGACCTCATCGGTCGTACCGACCTGCTGGAAGCGCTGCCCGGCCTCACCGCCCGTCAGGCCAAGCTGGACTTGTCCGGCATCCTGGCGGCCCCGGTTGCACCGGCAGGCTCCAGCCTGTTCAGCCAGCAGCACAACCCCACCTTCGACAAGGGGCCCTTGAACCTCAAGATGGTGGAAGATCTGCTGGAGGCGGTGGAAAACATGAGTGGCGGCGAGTTCCGCTACGACATCCGCAACACCGACCGCTCCGTGGGTGCGCGTCTGTCCGGCGAAATCGTCAAACGCCACGGCAACCAGGGCATGGCGGCCGATCCGGTCAAGGTGCACTTCAACGGCACCGCCGGCCAGAGCTTCGGCGTCTGGAACGCCGGTGGCCTTGAGATGATCCTCACCGGGGATGCCAACGACTACGTGGGCAAGGGGATGACCGGCGGCAAGCTGGTGATCAAACCCCACGTCGGCGTGGCGTTCAAATCCCACGAGGCGGCCATCATCGGCAACACCTGCCTCTATGGCGCCACCGGCGGCAAGCTCTATGCCGCAGGGACCGCAGGCGAGCGGTTCGCGGTGCGCAACTCAGGGGCCTTGGCGGTGGTCGAGGGGATTGGCGACAACGGCTGTGAATACATGACAGGCGGCATCGTCACCGTACTCGGCAAGACCGGTGTCAACTTCGCGGCAGGCATGACAGGCGGTTTTGCCTACGTGCTCGACGAGTGCGGCAACTTTGCCAAGCGCACCAACCCCGAGCTGGTCGAACTGCTGGAGGTGGCGGATCTGGCCATCCACCAGGAGCACCTGCGCGGTATCATCACGGCGCACCTCAACGAGACAGGCAGCTCGCGTGCCGAGGAGATCCTGGCCAACTTCGACTCCTATGTGCCCAAGTTCAGGCTGATCAAACCCAAGTCCAGCGACGTCAAATCGCTGCTTGGCCACACCAGCCGTTCCAGTGCAGAACTCAGAATCCAGGCGCAATAAGGAGGGAACCCTATGAGCCAGAACGTATTCCAGTTTATCGATGTCCAGCGGGTCGACCCGCCCAAGAAGCCGCTCAAGATCCGCAAGATCCAGTTCGTGGAGATCTACGAGCCCTTCAACCAGGCCCAGGTCGGCATGCAGGCAGATCGCTGCCTCGACTGCGGCAACCCCTATTGCGAGTGGAAGTGCCCGGTACACAACTACATCCCCAACTGGCTGAAGCTGGCCAACGAGGGACGCATTCTGGAGGCGGTGGAGCTCTCCCACCAGACCAACAGCCTGCCGGAGGTATGTGGCCGCGTTTGCCCGCAAGACAGACTGTGTGAGGGTGCCTGCACCCTCAACGACAGATTCGGCGCCGTGACCATCGGCAACATCGAAAAATACATCACCGACAAGGCGTTCGAGATGGGCTGGCGCCCGGATCTCTCCAAGGTGGTCAAGACAGGCAAGCGGGTCGCCGTCATTGGCGCGGGCCCAGCTGGCCTTGCCTGTGCCGACGTGCTGGCACGCAATGGCGTCACCCCTGTGGTGTTCGACAAGTACCCGGAGATCGGCGGCCTGCTCACCTTCGGTATCCCCTCCTTCAAGCTGGAGAAAGAGGTGATGCAGCGCCGCCGCGAGATCTTCGAGGGGATGGGGGTGGAGTTTCGCCTCGAGACCGAAGTGGGCCGTGACGTCACCTTCGCCGACCTGCTCGGCGAGTTCGATGCGGTCTTCCTCGGGGTCGGCACCTACAAGTACATGAAGGGCGGCTTTGCCAACGAAGAGGCGCCGGGGGTCTATGACGCCCTGCCCTACCTCATCTCCAACGCCAATCGCTTGCTGGGCTTTGAGAAGGCGCAAGCCGATTACATCGACTTCGCCGGCAAGCAGGTAGTGGTGCTGGGGGGCGGCGACACCGCCATGGACTGCGTGCGCACCGCCATCCGCCAGGGGGCCGATCGGGTGATCTGCGCCTACCGCCGGGATGCCGAGAACATGCCGGGCTCCAAGCGGGAGGTGAAAAACGCCCAGGAGGAAGGGGTGGAATTCATGTTCAACCTGCAACCTGTCGGGGTCGAACTGGACGCTCACGGCCGCACCTGCGGCATCAAGGTGGTGAGCACAGAGCTCGGCGCCCCCGATGCCAATGGCCGCCGCAATCCGGTAGTCATTGAAGGCTCCGAGCAGGTGCTGCCCGCCGATGCGGTGGTGATGGCGTTCGGCTTCCAGCCCAACCCCCAACCCTGGATGGCAGAGCACGGCGTCGAGCTCGACGGCCGGGATCGCATCAAGGCGCCCGAGAAGGCCGAGTACGCCTTCCAGACCAGCAACCCCAAGGTGTTCGCCGGTGGTGACGCGGTGCGCGGCTCGGATCTGGTGGTGACCGCCATCTATGAGGGTCGCAAGGCGGCCGAAGGGATCATGGACTACCTGGCCGTGTGATCTGCCGCCATAACCAAGCAGCCATGCAAACAGCCCCGCTCGTGCGGGGCTGTTTTTTTATCTCGCTCTCAATCCGCCAGAACCGGCTAGATGCTCCAGCTCTCCGGCAAAGTGGAAGTTGACAGACAGGGTGCTGGTAAACTGGTTGTCGCCAAACACACCACCACCATCACCCTGCTGTCGCCGTGCATCATATTGATATT
>NZ_JBFODJ010000119.1:0-29628 GCF_040908265.1 Aeromonas sp. R5-1 | reverse complement strand
GTAACTGTTCACCCAGATGGCATTGACAGGAAAAAGTGAGACGATCATCCCTTGATCCACTGTTGCCCCTTGCCTGATCCCGCCAGCTTGGCACCATCACGTCATGAGCAAACCCATTACGCCACCACCCGGCCTGCCGCTGACCCTCGAGCAAGCCAACGAGCTGATTTACAAGCTGATGGCGCGCATCGCCGAGCTTGAAGACCGCCTCAACCAAAACAGCAATAACTCCTCCAAGCCCCCCTCCACTGATGGCTCGGGGACCCCGCCTGCGCGCAAGCGCCCCGCTTCCGGCAAGGCTCGTGGTGCCCAGCCTGGCCACAAGGGGCAGCGGCGTGAACGTCATCCTGAGGACGACCGACTGACGGCAATACCACACTATCCTGCCCGGCAGTGCGCCTGCTGTGGTGAGCAGGTGGTGTCCCATGACAAGCCCTACCGGGTTCATCAGGTGTTTGACCTGCCCGAGGTCAGCTATGTGGTGACAGAGCATCAGCTGTATCGGGGCACCTGCCGTGGGTGCGTCACCACCAGTGAAGCAGCCCTGCCCGATACGGTGAGCCACAGCCAGATGGGGGCTAATCTGCTGAGCTATATCGCTTTGCAGAGTGGTCAGTTCCACCAGAGCATCAGCAAGATACAGCAGCAGCTCAAGCAGCACTTCGGTTTGAGCTTTAGCCGAGGCGCCATCAGTGAAGCGCAAGGCCGGGTCAGCGCCATGCTCACCCCGACCCACCAAGCCATCAAACAGCAAGTGCAGTCTGCCGCCATCATCCATGCCGATGAAACCCGGCACCAGCGGGGCGGTGAGCGACGCTGGATGTGGCTGGCCCTGAGCAAGGTCGCGGTCTGCTTCATGACGGCGTTTGGCCGCGGTCAGGAGGCAGCGAAGCGGTTGCTGGGCAGTGAGCTTGATGGGGTGCTGGTGACCGACCAGTATGCGGGATACCGCTTCATCGACAGCGCCCAGCGCCAACTGTGCTGGGCGCATGTGCTGCGCAACGTGGCGGCGATTGCCGAGAGTAGCGACGCCGTCAACCAGCCTATCGGAGCCCGGCTGGTACTGCTGGCTGACACGGTGTTCAGAACCCGGCATGGCTATGAACAAGGCTGCTTAAGCCGGGAGCAGTACCAGCGAAGGTTGCAGCGATGTCGGCAAAGCTGGCGAAGGCAGCTGGAGCGGGGCAGTGTACTGTGTTCCAAGCGCTACCGTGGGCGCTGCCAGTTACTGCTCAAGGACGATGAGATGCTATGGCGTTTTATGGAAAACGACGAGATAGCGCTGACCAACAATGAAGCGGAGCGGGCGCTGCGTGGCTATGTGCTGTGGCGCAAGGGAAGCTATGGCGTCTGGTCGCATCGAGGCGAGCAGTTCAGGCAGCGTATCCTATCGTTGGTGGAGACGGCCAAGCGATTGGGCCGCTGCCCGCAGGAGTGGCTGAGGGCAGTTGTCAGGTCCTGCATCGAGAAAACCGACTACCCGTTCCCGGAGGAGTTGGTGCTGTCAACACCGTCCCGGTGAACGGTTACATCGCATCGGCCAGGTGCAGTACCTGGTGGACGGGCTGGAGGCCATCGGCGTGGTGTGCCAGCAGGCAGGGGGCCATGCGGCCTTCGTGGATGCGGGCAAGCTGCTGCCCCACATCCCGGCGGATCAGTTCCCGGCCCACGCCCTGGCCTGCGAGCTCTACAAGGTCGCCGGCATCCGCGCGGTGGAGATAGGTTCCCTGCTGCTGGGGCGCGACCCCGCCACCGGCAAGCAGCACCCCTGCCCGGCGGAGCTGCTGCGCCTGACCATCCCCCGTGCCACCTATACCCAGACCCACATGGACTTTGTCATCGAGGCCTTCGGCGAGGTGAAGAAGAACGCCCACCGGGTGAAGGGGCTGGACTTCATTTACGAGCCGGCCGTGCTGCGTCACTTCACCGCCAGACTGAAAGAGGTCGAGCATAACGACCCGTCAGCCGGCAAGACGCAGAAAAAATTGATAGAAGCATAACGAGTCAGGGGCACAGATTTTTCTGTGCCCTTTTTTTTCACTGCTCTGTGAAAGATTTGGAGTGACACACATGACATCAACACCGTCCGTCATCGGAGGGGCCTGCATCATTGCCAGCGTCTGTGTCGGTGCCGGCATGCTGGGGCTGCCGAGCGCGGGAGCCGGGGCCTGGACCAGCTGGTCAACCCTCGCCATCATTCTCACCATGGTCATCATGACGGTTTCAGGCTGGATGCTGCTGGAAGCCCTGAAACCCTACGCATTGACTGCCTCCTTCAACTCGGTGACCAAGGATCTGCTCGGTCGCAGGATCAATCTCTTCAACAACCTCACCGTCTATTTCGTGGGCGGCATTTTGCTCTATGCCTATATCACCTCGTCGGGTCTCATCCTGGGCGGCCTGCTGGGCATCAATAGCCAGCTGGCCTCGGTGTTGTTTGTGCTGGTGTTCTCCTGGTTTGTCTGGCATTCGACCCGGGCGGTGGACAGGATTTCGGTCGTCCTGATCGTTTTTATGGTGCTGAGCTTCGTGTTCGGGGTCTCCGGGCTTGCCAGCAAGGTCGACACCGCCAAGCTGTTCAACTCCTTTGCCGAGGAGCTGGGCCGCGCCCCTTACGCCCTGGCCATGTTGCCGGTGGCGCTCACCTCGTTTGGCTACCACCACTCGGTGGCATCGATGCGCGCCTACTACGGCGAGGAGCAGAAAGCCAGGCAGGCGATCCTGGGGGGGACCCTGATCGCCCTGGCGCTCTATCTGCTGTGGCTGCTCAGCATCTTCGGCAACCTGCCTCGTCCCGCCTTCGGCCCCGTCATCGCCAAGGGGGGCGACGTGGATGTGCTGCTCGGGGCGCTGGCCTCGGTGATCTAGTCCAGGCAGGTCTCCCAGGCCATCAACCTCTTCTCCATGGCGGCCATCCTCTCCTCCTTCATCGGGGTGGGGCTCGGGGTGTTCGACTATCTGGCGGATCTGTTCCGGTTCGACAACAGCCGCGCCGGTCGCACCAAGTCCTGGGCGGTGACCTTCCTGCCCCCCCTGGCGCTCTCCCTGATGTTCCCGTTCGGCTTCGTGGTGGCCATCGGCTATGCCGGGGCCGCGGCGACCGTCTGGGCCTGCATCATCCCGGCCCTGCTGGCGAAGAAGTCCCGGGAGCTGGCCCCGGACGAGGCGGGGTTCAAGGCTCCCGGCGGCCAGCCCATGGTGGTGGCCGTCATCGTCTTCGGGGTGCTTACCGCCATCTTCCACCTGATGGCCATGGCGGGTCTGCTGCCCGTCTACACCGGCTGACCCTGGTGTGCTGAACCTGGCCCCATCCCGAGCATATTCCACGGATGGGGCGCAGGATCCGGCCCGTTTCCCCCCATTTTCCCTCCGGATTTGATACCCGAAGGCATGCAGGGTAAAGTCCCCCGGCGCCAGCAGTGGCGAACGCAGGAGAAGCACGGCGGTGTGCCGTGACCAGTCGACAATCCGTTTGGGGGAGTAATGGAACAGAAACCATCGTTGGTGGGCGGGGCATGCATCATTGCCGGCGTCTGTGTGGGGGCCGGCATGCTGGGGCTGCCGAGTGCGGGGGCGGGCGCCTGGACCCTCTGGTCCATGCTCGCGGTGGCACTGACCATGGTGGTGATGACGGTCTCCGGCTGGATGCTGCTGGAGTCCTATCGGGGCTATCCTCTGCGCGTCTCCTTCGATACCGTGACCCGGGATCTGCTGGGGGAGAAGGTCAACGCCCTCAACAATCTCAGCGTTTATTTCGTCGGCGGCATCCTGCTCTATGCCTACATCACCTCGGCCGGTCTCATCATTGACGGCATGACGGGGATGGGCAGCCAGTGGGCGTCCGTGCTCTTTACCCTGGCCTTCTCCCTGCTGGTGTGGCACTCCACCCGGGCGGTGGACCGCATCTCGGTGTTGCTGGTGATCCTGATGGGGCTGAGCTTTGCCTTCGGCATCTCGGGCCTGTCGATGAACGTGCGCCTCGATCTGCTGCTCGACCGGGTGGGCAGCGAAGTGAGCTACGCCCCCTATGCCCTGGTGATGCTGCCGGTGGCGCTCACCTCGTTCGGCTACCACCATTCGGTCTCCTCCATGCGCGCCTACTACGGTGAAGAGCGTCGCGCCAGCCGCGCCATTCTGGGGGGCACCCTGATCGCGCTCGCGTTTTACCTCATCTGGCTGGTGAGCGTCTTTGGCAACCTGCCCCGCAGCGAGTTCGGCCCGGTGATCGCAGAGGGGGGCAACGTGGATGCCCTGCTCAAGGCTCTCGGTTCGGTGATCGAGTCCAAGGCGGTGGCCAGCGCCCTCAACGCCTTCTCCATGGCGGCCATCCTCTCCTCCTTCATCGGGGTGGGGCTCGGGGTGTTCGACTACCTGGCGGATCTGTTCAAGTTCGACAATAGCCGGGGTGGCCGCGCCAAGTCCTGGGCGGTGACCTTCCTGCCGCCCCTGGTGCTCTCCTTGCTGTTCCCGTTCGGCTTCCTGGTGGCCATCGGCTATGCGGGCGCCGTAGCGACCCTGTGGACCTGCATCATCCCGCCCCTGCTGGCCTGGAAGGTGCGGGCGGCCCGGCGCGAAGACGGTGGCGAGGGCTTCCGCGCCCCCGGCGGCCTCTTCATGATCGTCCTGGTGATCCTGTTCGGCGTGCTGACCGCCGCCTTCCACCTGCTCAACATGGTGGACCTGCTGCCCGCCTACAAGGGCTGAGCCGTTACCCGGGTCGCAGTGCCAGCACACAATGACAAAGAAGGAGCCTCATGGGCTCCTTCTTGCTTGTCACACAGGCAATATTGGCGTCGGTTACTGAATGCCGACCGACAGGGAGTGGGGGACCTTGGCGCCTTTACGGGCGGTGGCGCGCATCTGGTAGACCTGGATCAGGTACTTGCCCGACTTGGGCAGGGTGCCTTGCCATTTTGTGTCCACGTTGCCGCCGCCCAGTGCCTCGGCCTGACCCGGGATGGCGCCCGGTGCGAAGACGTTGAAGTTGGCATTGGTGCTGCCGGTGATGGCGACCGTCATGGTCTGGCCTTCTTTGGCGCCCAGGGTGTAGTTGATGGTGTCATAACCGGAGAAGGTGCCGTCAACCTTGGCGCTGTGCGCGCCTTTGGCGAAGTGCACCGGCACCGTGGTCACCTTGTCTGCCGCCTGAACCGAGGCCGCCATCATCATGGCCAGCAAGGCGGCCGTTACTGCTTTTTTCATTATGTATTGCTCCTGTGATCGGGCCCTGGCACGGGCCTCGAGGGGAAGATATGCCTGAACGATGACGCGACTCCATCGAAATGATGGGGCGGTCGGAGCGGGGGATGTTGCAAGATTTGGGGTATGCACAGACGGACATGGTGCCTTTTGGCCACAAGCCAGATGAACACAAGGTCGATGGGGTTTTATATGGCGAGTTCCCTGATACAGGGGGCGTTTTTGTCAACGTGGTGTTGACGAACAGGGTGCCCGCTGCGGCCATGAGTCTGCGACAGAATTGATCGCCCCGGGTCTCCTGCATGGTCAGGGCGCGGGAGGGCTTGCGGAAAAAGAGGACGTTAAGGTTGGCTGGTGCCCTCAGCCGCCATGGCCTGCTGCTCATAGCGCGCCACCGTGCCGTCCTGCTTCATTTGCCGGATCACGCCGGCAAGGGGGGCCAGCAGATCCTGATGCCGTTCGTGCAGATAGACGTAAGAATCGGCCAGCTCCATCACCCCGGCGGAGTAGATGCCGGCATAGCCCGGGTCCTGGCGCGTCAGGGCGGCCAGGGCCTGGCTGGCAATCAGGGTCTGCTCCACATAGAGGTCACTGCGCCCCTTGAGCAGCTTGCCCATCCCCTGCTCGGCGGTGGCGATGGCAAAGAGCCGGTCCGGTGCCACCACCTTGCCCAGCATCATCTCCGGCAGCTTGGCGCCACGGCGAAACTCGACCCGATAACCGGTGCCCTGCAGGCTGTGCCACCCCTGCAACTGGATCCCGGGCTGGTGGGCATAGGCTTGATAGGAGACGGCGAAATGGGGCTCGGGCACGCGCTGGAGGGTGCGGGTCTGCTGCTGGTAGCTGGCGGCGCGGTGGATCTCGCCATCGACCTGTCCCTGCTCTGCCAGCAGGGGGGCCCGTCCCCCGGGGTAGCCCTGGTACTGGAAGTCATAGCCCAGGCGGGCGAACGCATCCCGATAGATGAGATCGAGCCAGCGACCATAGGGGGACTCCCTGGTTTCAAGGGAGCTCACCAGTGTGATGTTGCCCCTGCCTTGCGCCCCCCATACCTGGAAGGCCAGCAGCAAGAGCAGTGAAAGAGCGAAGAAGCGGTATCCTGAAACCTGCGCCATGGTGTCCCTGTCAGAGCGGTGGTTGCAAAGGGTGACAGTCCCATCCTAGCCCAGGGGGTTGCCCGGTCCAGCGCTTTCTGCCGTCCGCCCGTGGACATCCTCCAGGCCGCCTCCCGTCCCGCCTTGCCCGAATGAACGCCAACCAAGGGAGATGGCCAGCGCCGCTCACAGGCTGGCGAAATCCACTTCGGGCAGGGTTTCGAAGCCGGGGCGGGCAAACAGATAGCCCTGCATCAGGCTGACGCCCATCTCCCGCAGGCAGGCCATCTCGTCGCGGGTCTCGACCCCTTCCGCCAGCGGGGTGATCTGCAACTCCGTAAACAGCGCCAGACAGTGGCGAACGATGGCCTGACGGATCGGGTCCTGGTCGATGCCGCGCAGCAGGTGCATGTCGAGTTTGATGATGTCGGGGCGAAAATCGGCCAGCAGACTCAGGCCCGAGTAACCGGCGCCAAAGTCGTCGATCGCCGTCTTGAAGCCAAGGGCCTGATAGTGATCCACGATGCCGCGAATATGGCGGTTGTCCTGCACCTGTTCCACCTCGGTGAACTCGAACATGATCTGCTCGATGGGAAAGAGATGCTCGCGGGCCGCCTGCAGGGTGGTGCGGATGCAGCGCTCCGGGCGATAGACCGCATTGGGCAGAAAGTTGATGCTCAGCATGCCCCGCATATCGAGCCGGGCGGCCAGCGCGATGGCCTTGATCCGGCACAGCTGGTCGAAGCGGTAGCGATTGCCGTCGTTGACCCGGGCAATCACGCTCTGCGCCGGCTCGTTGTTGAGCCCCCGCACCAGGGCCTCATAGCCGAAGAGGGTGCGCTGGCTGCAATCGACGATGGGCTGGAAGGCCATGGTGAAATCGAAGTCGAGATCCACCTGCTCATGACACTGCTGGCAGAGGGGGGAGGACGGGGCGGCAGGTATGTCCATGACGTTCCTTTCAAGGCGTGGGGTCGCGAGAGATTGCCTCAAAGGATAACAGCTCCTCTCTCGCCGGCAGAGGTTATTCCTTGGGGCTGGCGGGTATCGGGTAGAGGATTGTGTGGCAAAGTCGGGGCCATGATGGATTCGACAATGACCGATCAATACCAAGCAGCATACTCCGTAGGCTTCCGTCGCCCCGTAGGTTCGATTAGCGCAGCGTAATCGGACGAACGAGATGCTTTTGTTTCGGTTGTTCCTGTGAGCCTGCGGCGGCCAGCCGGAGTGGAAATATGGGTGGCCGTGATAGCGGGTGAATTCATTTACGCGAACGTCCGATTACGCCTGACGGCTAATCGAACCTACAGATTCTTACCATCTAATCAAGCAACGAGCGTCAATAACCAATCATAAAAGAGTTAACTTTATGATAAAACAGATTATTCTGTTGTCAGACGAATGGACTTAATATTCAGCGTGCAATATAGGAAGGTGATTGTTGTGACAGAAACAAAAGCACCATTTTCAGCTAGAAATCGTGGGGCATATCAACATATAGATAATTCTTTTCCCGATAGTGCCAAGGTGGCTGTTCTTCATATGCTTTACGATCTGGAAGAGAAAGGATATATACCAAGCTGGCCAACTATAGCTAAGGAGTTGCAAAGGATATCTAGAGTTCAACCTGTTTTATATGACAGATCATTAGTCAGAGACATTGAGAAAGCAAAATCTGACGTAGAGGAACTTTTATTTTCTTTGGCGTGGGATAAGGCATTTGATTTTTGTGAAAGAATATATGAGTACCTAGCTCAGGATGTTTTTCAGGGTTATGTAAATATAGAGTTAGTCAAAGAGAAAAGAGATGTTCAAATATATATAGCAAGTGAAATTGAACGTCTTATTCTTGAGGAGAATTTGGCATTTGAGTTTTCTGATGGTGTTGTGAGACGCCGCGGTCGCAGGCATACCGAAGATAAAGTAACTAGAGCACATGTTGTCATGGGTGATAGTAGGTTAAATGAGTCAAGAAAACACTATACAAAAGCTCTTAATTTTTTCAGAAATCCTACTGCTCCTGATTATGAGAATTGCGTGAAAGAGGCTGTTTGTGCAGTCGAGGCAGCCGGGAAAGCATTATTTCCCGCATCTAAAGCTGCAACTTTAGGTGACTTGGCAAAATGGTTTTTGAAAACTAATGACTATGAAATACCCAAAGCATTGGTAAAAACAATAGAAGGGATTTATGCCTATCGCAGCGGTGGAAATGGAGTGGGGCATGGTGGAGCAGAAGGTGGCGTTGCTACATTAGAGGTGGCTGAATATATTCTCGGTGTTGCAGCATCTCAGATAATATATTTTGTAGAGGTTGAGAGGTTAAATGATGAAATTCCATTTTGAATTATTATTGCTAACAAAACGGCGCCTTAACGGCGCCGTTTTTTATATCACTCACCCAACCAACATCACTGCAGCAGGGAGATATCCGCTACTTGCAGGAACAGGTTGCGCAGGTTGTTCAGCAGCGCCAGACGGTTGGCCTTGAGGGCTTCGTCGTCGGCCATCACCATCACCTCGTTGAAGAAGGTGTCGACCGGCTCGCGCAGGGCGGCCAGACGGGTGAGGGCAGCCTGATAGTCACCGGCGGCGAACAGCGGGGCCAGTTCGGCTTGCAGTTCGGCAACCTGGGTGGCCAGCGCCTTCTCGGCGGCATCGACCAGCAGTTCCGGTTTGACGGTAGTGGGCAGTGGAACCTCGACCTTGGCCAGAATGTTGCTCACGCGCTTGTTGGCGGCAGCCAGTGCCAGGGCGGCATCCAGCGTGCGGAAGTGGCTGACGGCCTTGACGCGACGATCGAAGTCGAGCGGACGGGTCGGGCGGCGGGCCAGTACGGCCAGCACCACGTCGGCACCGATGCCTTCGTCCTGATAGGCGGCGCGGAAGCGACCCAGCATAAAGTCGACCACGTCGGTGACGACGGTCTTGTTGGTCAGCTTGTCGCCGTAGACGCGTACCGCCTCTTCCACCAGTTCAACCAGATCCAGGTCCAGCTGCTTCTCGGTCATGATGCGCAGGGCACCGATGGCGGCGCGGCGCAGGGCGAAGGGATCCTTGTCGCCTTTAGGCAGCATGCCGATGCCGAAGATACCGGCCAGGGTGTCGAACTTGTCGGCCAGCGCGACGGCGCAGGCAACCAGACCGGACGGCAGGGCATCACCGGCAAAGCGCGGCATGTACTGCTCGTTGAGGGCCACGGCAACCGCTTCGTCTTCGCCATCGTGACGGGCGTAGTGCATCCCCATGACACCCTGGGTGTCGGTGAACTCGCCGACCATGTTGGTCATCAGGTCACACTTGGAGAGCAGACCGGCACGCTTGGCCTGAGCCACGTCGGCACTATCGCCACCACTGATGCGCTCGGCGATAAAGCCGGCAACGGTCTCGATGCGCTCGACCTTGGCCTTGACGGTGCCGAGCTGTTGCTGGAACAGCACGGTTTCAAGGCGCGGCAGGCGGGAGGCCAGGGTCTGCTTGAGGTCGGTCTTGAAGAAGAACTCGGCGTCAGAGAGACGGGGGCGAACCACTTTCTCGTTGCCGCTGATGATCTGGCTCGGGTCTTTGGACTCGATGTTGGTGACGAAGATGAACTTCGGCAGCAGCTTGCCGTTCTTGTCGTAGACCGGGAAGTACTTCTGGTCACCCTTCATGGTGTGCACCAGCGCTTCAGCCGGCACGGCCAGGAACTTCTCTTCGAAGTTGGCGGTCAGCACCACCGGCCACTCGACCAGTGCGGTCACTTCTTCCAGCAGGGCGTCGTCCAGATCGGCCACGCCACCGAAGGCGGCAGCGGCCGCTTCGACGTCAGCCTTGATCTTGGCCTTGCGCGCCATGAAGTCGGCAATCACCATGCCGCGCTCCTGCAGGATCTGCGGGTACTGGCTGGCGTTGTCGATGGTGAACTCGCTCTCGCCCATAAAGCGGTGGCCGCGGATGGTGCGGGCAGAGTCGATACCCAGAATGTGGGCGGGCACCAGATCCCCATCCAGCAGCAGGGTCACGGTGAAGACCGGACGCACGAACTGGATGGTCTTGTCGCCCCAGCGCATCATTTTCG
The DNA here is from genome assembly GCF_040908265.1 of Aeromonas sp. R5-1. Classification (NCBI taxonomy): domain Bacteria; kingdom Pseudomonadati; phylum Pseudomonadota; class Gammaproteobacteria; order Aeromonadales; family Aeromonadaceae; genus Aeromonas; species Aeromonas sp. R5-1. Next base: position 19,278 of record NZ_JBFODJ010000119.1, on the reverse strand, counting down.
GGATCGGCAGCTTGGCCAGTGCTTGGCTAACCAGCTCGCCCAGCAATTCTTTGGCCGGACGACCTTCAACCTTGGCGGTGTGAACCAGCCACTCGCCCTTGTCGGTGACCAGACGCTCGGCCTGCTCAACGGTGATGCCGTTGCCACGGGCCCAGCCTTCGGCAGCCTTGGTCGGCTTGCCTTCGGCATCGAACGCCTGGGCCACGGCCGGGCCGCGCTTCTCGACGCTCTTGCTCGGCTGTTCGCCAGCCAGCTCGCTTACCTTCAGCGCCAGACGGCGCGGTGAAGCAAACCACTCGACGTCGCCGAAGGCCAGATCGGCCTTGGTCAGTTCGGCTTTGAAGTTGTCGGCAAAGGCTTCGGCCAGGGAGCGCAGGGCTTTGGGCGGCAGCTCAGCAGTACCGATCTCTACCAGAAATGTATGTTGTGCCATGTCCGTTCCTTAACCTTGCTTGTTCTCACTGCGCTGACACATAGGGAAGCCCAGCGCTTCGCGGGAGGCGTAGTATGCCTCTGCCACGGCCTTGGTCAGGGTGCGAATGCGCAGGATGTAGCGCTGACGCTCGGTGACCGAGATGGCCTTGCGGGCATCCAGCAGGTTGAAGGAGTGAGCGGCTTTGAGGATGCGCTCGTAGGCAGGCAGCGGCAGCGGTTTTTCCAGTGCCAGCAGGTTCTGGGCTTCCTTCTCGTACTGCTCGAAGCAGTGGAACAGGAACTCCACATCGGCGTGTTCGAAGTTGTAGGTGGATTGCTCCACTTCGTTCTGGTGGAACACGTCGCCGTAGGTGGTCTTGCCCAGGGGGCCGTCAGACCAGACCAGGTCGTAGACGCTGTCGACGCCCTGGATGTACATGGCCAGACGCTCGAGACCGTAGGTGATCTCGCCGGTGACCGGCTTGCATTCGAGGCCGCCAACCTGCTGGAAGTAGGTGAACTGGGTCACTTCCATGCCGTTCAGCCACACTTCCCAGCCCAGACCCCAGGCACCCAGCGTCGGGTTTTCCCAGTTGTCTTCCACGAAGCGGATGTCGTGGATCTCGGGATCCAGACCTAACTCTTTCAGGGAGCCCAGATAGAGTTCCTGAATGTTGTCGGGGGAGGGCTTGATGATCACCTGGAACTGGTAGTAGTGCTGCAGGCGGTTCGGGTTTTCACCGTAGCGGCCGTCAGTCGGACGGCGGGACGGTTGTACGTAGGCGCAGGCGATGGGCTCCGGGCCCAGGGCGCGCAGGCAGGTCATGGGGTGGGAGGTACCGGCACCCACTTCCATATCCAGCGGCTGAATGATGGTACAGCCCTGGCGGGACCAATAGTCCTGCAACTGCAGGATCAGGCCCTGAAAGGTTTTGACATCGAATTTTTGCATAGTGTTTTTCGCGCGAAATGAAATCAGAGCAAGATTTGCTGAATGTGAACCGAGGGAGTATACCGTCTGGCATGGTCGGATAATAGGCGAAATTACAGGGGATTAGTGGGGCTATGTTGCCGCTTGCCCTATGATGTCGCCGACGCAAGCGGCCTGCCGATGGCCGATGAAAAACAGGGGAGAGGAAATGGAACTGCGCTGCGCCTGGGTGACCAGAGACCCGGAATACATCGAATACCATGACAAGCAGTGGGGCAGGCCGGTGTATGACGCCCGCGAGTTGTTTGCCAAGCTCTGCCTCGATGGTCAACAGGCGGGGCTGTCGTGGATCACCATCCTCAAGCGCACCGAGAGCTACCATCGCGCCTATGCGGATTTTGATCCGGTGCGCATCGTGCAGTTCGACGACCAGGATGTGGAACGGCTGATGCAGGATACCGGCATCATTCGCAACCGGCTCAAGGTGCAGTCGATCATCAAAAACGCCCGCGCCTATCTGGCGCTGGAGGCGGAAGGCATCGACTTCGTCGATTATCTGTGGGGCTTCGTGGGCGGCGCCCCCATCGTCAACCAGCGTCAGGGCAACGGCGACATTCCGGCGACCTCGCCGGAGTCGGATGCCATGTCCAAGGCCCTCAAGAAGCGCGGCTTCACCTTCGTCGGCAGCACCATCTGCTATGCCTTCATGCAGGCGGTGGGCATGGTGAACGATCATCTGGTGACCTGCCCCTGCCACGCCGAGTGCCAGCAAGCAGCGGCGACGTGAAGGGGAAATGCACGAAGAAGGGAGGCTCAAGCCTCCCTTCTTTTTTTGCTCTGAATCAGCAGGGCTCAAGGGTGCGGTCGAGCGCCTCGCACACCTCGTGGCTGCTCATCAGCCGCACGAAGGGGCCGGCCAGGGTGGCGTTGTGATGGGCGATGATCTGGGGGGCGGTCAGTTGCGGCGTGTCCATGCAGGTGTGGGCATCGCTCACCAGCACTACGGTGTAGCCGAGATCTGCCGCCGCCCGGCAGGTTGTGTCGATGCAGTACTGGGTCTTCATGCCGGTGACGATCAGGGTCTGCACGCCGTCCTCTTTCAGCCAGCCATCAAGACCGGTGCCATGGAAGGCGCTGGGGCGCTGCTTGTCGAACACCCGATCGGCCTCGCCGACGACCAGCTCAGGCGCAAGCTGCCAGAACGGACTGCCGGCGGCGATGGGGCTGCCGGCCGGGCCCGTGTGGCGCACCGCCAGCACAGGGAGAGCGGCACTGCGGGCCGCCTGGCTCAGGCGATTGATGTTGGCCAGGGTCTCGGCCCCGGCATGGGGGGCTTCCGGGCCGTGAAGGAGGCCCACCTGGATGTCGATGATGAGCAGCGCGGGGCGGGAAAGGGACGACATGGTCATGGCTCCGTGAGAAATGTCACCCACTCTGGGGTCATGGGCTCTTATGAGACAACCCGCATATGGGGGGGCTCCATCGCGCCAGACCCATGGAGCATGTTGCCGTTGCACCGGGCCAGGGGCCTTTTCGCCCCTTGGTACAGCCGGGATACAGTCACACGGGTTCACCATCGGGATCGTCATCACGAGGGAGTCCCGTGTCACTGAGCGCCGTTCGCCCTCTCTTCCCCGGCCTGATCGGCTGCACTCTGGGGATGACGTTGCTCGTCAGGGCAAACATGAGGGGAAGCCGGCCCTGTGCAAGAAGGTCCGAGGTTGCACAGACGACGCCCCCGAGGGCCGAGTCTGCGCTACCGGGATCTTGCCCCTCCCCTATCATTGAAAGACGCCGGACCGGTTCAGGTTGTCTGGCGAAGGAGCCATCATGAAGAAGTCCGTATTGGCGCTGCTTGCCGCCACCGCCTTGCTGGCCGCCCTGCCTGCACAGGCCACCAAGCAGGCCCAGGAGCGCCGTGACGCCCGCGATGTGCGTCAGGATACCCGTCAGGAGTCCCGTGACGCGAAACAGGAGTGTCGTGAGGGGGTGGTGGGCAATGCCGACTGCCGCCAGGAGCATCGTGACAACAAGCAGGAGGGGCGAGACAAGGCCCGGGATATCAAATATTGATGCGGGCCCGTCCGAAGACGGCCTGCACCGGGTAAGTCGCTAGGGGCAGGGGGGCGTGTTGCCCCCTGCCCATCTTCGCAATGCGCGCGTCACACTCTGGCGCCTCTCTGGGTTAGAATGCGCGGCCATCGGCTAGAGTCGTTCTTTTTCAGAGGTTTTTTCATGCATTTCAAGAAACTGGTTCCTGCACTTGCCCTGACCGTCGCCATCACTGGCTGTACCACCAACCCCTATACCGGTGAATCCCAGACCTCCAAGGGCGCCTGGGGCGCGTTGGCGGGTGCGGCGACCGGCGCAGCCGTGGGGGCGCTCTCCTCCAGCAAGGGCGACCGCAAAAAGGGCATCCTGACTGGCGTCGCCGCCGGTGCGGCCCTGGGTGGCGGTATCGGTTACTACATGGATGTGCAGGAAGCCAAGCTGCGCGAGAAGCTGCAAGGCACCGGCGTCAGCGTGACCCGCAACGGTGATCAGCTGATCCTCAACATGCCGAACAACGTCACCTTCGACAGCTCCAGCGCCCAGCTGAAAGCCGCCGGTGCCAACACTCTGTCCGGCGTGGCCCTGGTGGTTGCCGAGTTCGACAAGACCCGTCTGAACGTGGTCGGCCACACCGACAGCACCGGCTCCCGCGAGCTGAACATGAAGCTCTCCCGGGATCGCGCCGATGCCGTCGCCGCCCAGCTGATCGGCCAGGGCGTGTCCGGCAGCCGCATCGCCATCAGCGGTGTGGGTCCGGATCAGCCGGTGGCCAGCAACAGCACCGCCGAAGGCAAGGCCCAGAACCGTCGGGTGACCATCACCCTGACCCCGACCGCCTAAGAGGTCCGGTTCGATGCCATGAAAAAGGCCCCGCCAGCGATGGCGGGGCCTTTTGTTATTAGGCGTTGCGGGCTTTAGACGGCTGCAGTCAGCTGCACTTCCACCTTGTAGCCTTCGTGAGCGAGGCGGGCTTGTACGCAGGCACGGACCGGCGCTGTGCCCGCCGGGATCCAGGCATCCCACTGCGCGTTGAAGGCGGCGATGTCTTCAATGTCCTTGAGATAGATGTTGGCCATCAGGATCCTGTCGACGCCGGAGCCGTTGGCTTCCAGCAGACGCTGCAGGCTTTCCAGCACTTCACGGGTCTGCTGGTGGATGTCGGCGGTCTCGGTGGCGGGCACTTCCACCACGTAGAGGGTGCCGTTGTGGATGACCACATCAGACCAGCGCTGGGTGGTCCCGATACGGGTAATGGTTGTCATGTTTGCTCCGGTACGGGGTTATTGACCCTTGCGGATCAGGTAGCGGTAAGGGGCCTGCTCAGTCTCGCTGGCGACCAGGGTATGGTCCATGAAGCGGCAGAAGCTGGGAATGTCGCGGGTGGTGGAGGGGTCGTCGGCGCTGACCAGCAGGGTCTCCCCATCCGCCATCAGCCGCACTTTCTTGCGAACCATCATCACGGGTTCGGGGCAACGAAGCCCGATTGCGTCCAGCTCGTGGGTCGCATTGCAGAATTCAGTACTCATGAATAATCAACCTTCAGCCGCACCTTCTTGCGCGCTATCGTCACGGGTTCGGGGCAACGAAGCCCAATTGCGTCCAGCTCGTGGGTCGCATTGCAGAATACAGTACTCATGAATAATCAACCTTCAGCCGCACCTTCTTGCGCGCCATCGTCACGGGCTCGGGGCAACGAAGCCCGATTGCGTCCAACTCGTGCGTTGCGCCGCAGAATAAAGCACTCATCAATAATCAACCTTCAACCAATTCGGCCAGCAATGATACTCACGGCGAAAAAATAATCAAACCACGGGGCAGTTATGCAGCATATGCTACCAAAATGTGAACCGGCTCTACCCAGGCTTCGCTCGATGAGTAATATAAAAATTGAACCATATTCAACAAGGAGGTGTGAATATGCAGGTCTCCTACGGCAGATTGCAAGCCTACGCAGGCATGGGGTTCTTGTCGTTCGCCATGATAGTGCTGGGCAGCCCGATAGGTAATACCGGTACCTGGTTCGGCTCCATGGTGATGATAGGGCTGGGGCTCTGGATCGAGCTCAGCGACTACTACGACGAGGATGAGGACGAGAACGATCCCTCCTGAGAGCCTGGCTCTTGGCACTCAAAGGCGGACGATGTCCGCCTTTGTCATTTCTGCTCCGCGCCGGAACGGGTCGAGCGCATGGCGCGTTCCAGCTGCTGCGCCGTCTGCTCGGGGTTGGCCCTGGCGTCGTTGAAGAAGCTGCTCAGCACATCCATGATCCCCTGGCGCATGTTGGTGGGCACCGCCATCCCCTCCGCCATGCTGGGCAGCAGGTTGTCCTGTTGCTCGGCGTGGAGGAAATCCTGATAGGAGCGGATGGCGCAGCGATCGAACTTGCTCATGTCCGGCTTGATGAGCGCCGGGATGGAGCCCTTCACCCGGTTGAACTCCTCCTGAAAGCGCGGCGTCATCAACAGCCTGGCCAGCTCGCCCTGGGCCTGCAACTGGGCGGGATCCCGCTGCTTGAACATGGCGATGGAGTCGAGGTTGTAGCTGAACAACCCCTGGCTGCCCGGGCTTGGCAGGCACTCGATATCCTCGCCGGGGCGGTAGTTGCCTGCACTCAGCTCGCCTTTCACCCAGTCCCCCATCACCTGCATGGCGGCGCCGCCGCTCTCCAGCAGGTTGGTGGCCTGGTGCCATTTCAGGCCGGCGTATTTCTCGGGCACATAAGCGCGCAACTGCTGGAAGCGGGTCAGCACCCGCACCATGTCGGGGCCGGTCAGGGTGGCGCTGTCCTGTTCGAGGAAGGCCTTGCGATAGAAGGTCTTGCCCCCTTCGCCGAGGGCCACCGTTTCGAACAGCACCGCGATCTGCCAGGGTTCATTGCCGATGGCGAGGGGGGTGATGCCCTGCTCCTTGAGCTTGTCCGCCACCGCCACGAACTGGGCCCAGTCGGTGGGGGGCTTGAGCCCCTGTCGCTCGAATACCTTGCGGTTGAGCCACAGCCAGTTGACCCGGTGGATGCCGGTGGGGACCGCCATCAGGGCGCCGTTCTGGCTGAGGGTATCGCGCACCATGGGGGGCAGCTGAGGGTACCAGCCGAGGTGCTCGGCCATGGGGGTGAGGTCGCGCAGAAAGCCCAGGCTGCCCCACTCGTGCAGCTCGAACCCCTTGAGGTGGGCTGCCTCCGGCGGGTTTGCCGCCAGGGCCCGGCTCTTGAGCACCGTCATGGCGCTCTTGCCGCCCCCCCCCTGTACCGCGAAGTCGTTCCACTGGTTGCCCTGTTCGGCCCACTCGGACTTGAGCACTTCCACGGCCCTGGCCTCGCCGCCGGAGGTCCACCAGTGCAATACCTCCACCTGGGAGGCACAAACGGGCAGGGAGAGCAGGGCGATGACAGAAAAAGACAACCACTTCATACATTACTGCCTTGGTAGGGAGAGGGTGGCCTGCAGGCCGCCCTGGGGGCGATTTTCCAGCACCAGGTCGCCGCCGTGGGCGTGGGCTATGTTGCGGGCGATGCCAAGGCCCAGCCCGGTGCCGGCGGCATCGGTGCTGAGGCGGTAGTAGGGCTCGAAGATGCGCTCGAACTGATCGTCCGGCAGACCGGGCCCCTCGTCCATGATGAAGAGGATCAACATCTCCTCGTCATCCATGATGATGATGCGCACCTTCTGGCCGTACTTGATGCCGTTGTCCACCAGGTTGCCGATGCAGCGCTTGAGGGCCAGCAGCTTGCCGCGATAGGGCCACTTGCAGTGCCCCTCGATGGTGAGCAGATCCTCGTGCAGGTTCATGGCCTCCGCCATCTGCTCCAGCAGGGCGTTGACGTCGATCTGCTCAAGGTTCTCGTGAATGTCCGTCTCTTTGACCGTCTGCAGCGCCCCTTTGACCATCAGCTCCAGCTCGTCCAGGTCCTTGTTGAACTTGGCGATCTGCACCTCGTCGTCCAGCAGTTCGACCCGCAGTCGCAGCCGGGTGATGGGGGTCTTGAGGTCGTGGGAGATGGAGCTGAAGAGGCGCTCCCGATCGTCGATGAAGCGGCGAATGCGCTGCTGCATGATGTTGAAGGCGCGGGTCGCCGCCACGATTTCGGAGGCACCCTCCTCTTTGAGGGACGGCTGGTCGATGTCCTTGCCGAGGTTGACCGCTGCCTTGGCGAGGCGACGCAGGGGGCGGGTCTGCCAGCGCACCAGCATGAAGGTGAAGAAGCAGAGGAAGACCGTCATCAGGGCGATGAAACGCACCTGATTGCTTGGCATCACGGTGTCATCCAGCGTCATGTAGGGGGCGGGCAGCAGGGCCGCCAGATAGAGCCACTCCCCCGGTTCTATCTCGATCTGGGTCACCAGCACCGGCGGATTGATGGGCTCCAGGGACAGGGTGTAGCGGGCCCAGGAGGAGGGGAGATCCGCCAGCAGGGTGTCGTTGTTGAAGACGTGCAGCTCCTCGGGGCGGGAGAAGTCCACCTTGATCGCCATGGCGTCGGAGAGTTTGCGGCTGAGCACCTCCTGCACCTCTTTGAGCACCAGCGTCTTGCGCTCGCTGTCGGGGATGGCGCTGATGTGGATCTCTTCCTCGTTCAGGGAGACGAAGAAGCGGCTGCCGCCCATGTTGCGCAGCTGATCCAGGGCAATGTGGCGGTATTGCAGGGGCAGGGACTTGAAGAAGTTGACGGTGGAAGCCGCCGACAGCGCCAGGTTGCGGGTGGTGCTGAGCATGCCCTCCAGCTCCCGCTTCTGGATCTGCTGCATCCAGATGCCGGTGAGGATGGTCTGGGAGAGCAGGATGGCGAGCAGCAACAGCAGCAGCATCCGCGACAGCAGGGAGCGGGGCACCAGGGCCCGCCAGAACTTCTGCCCCGTCATGGCAGCGTGTGTCTCTTGTCGATCAGCATGGGGTGCTTACCTCTGTGCCTTGCCGTTGCCCCGTGATGGGTCTCTCTTCTGCCCGTTCAAGGTCTCGCCGTAGCGTCTGTCTGTTACGGGATCTCGTGGACTTCGGCGATCAGCATGTAGCCGCTGCCGCGAATGGTCTTGATGATGCGCGGGCTCTTGCCGTTGTCACCCAGCTTCTGGCGCAGGCGGCTGATCTGCACATCGATGCCGCGTTCCATGGGCAGGCTCTCGCGACCGCGGGTGGCGTCCGAGATGGTATCCCGGTCCAGCACCACGCCGGGCTGCTGCAGGAACATGCCGAGCAGCAGGGCATCGCTGCCGGAGAGATCCAGCAGACTGCCATCTTCGTGGGTCAGCTGGTGGCTCAGGGTGTCCAGGGTCCACTCGGCGAAGCGCAGCCGACGGCTCGGTTCCTTTTCTTTCTCCGGCTGGCGGAATTCGGCGCGGCGCAGCAGCGCCTTGATGCGGGCCTGCAGTTCGCGCGGGCTGAACGGCTTGGCGATGTAGTCGTCGGCGCCAAGTTCCAGACCGATCACCCGATCCGCTTCGTCGGAGGCGGCGGTCAGCATGATGATGGGTACCTGGGAGTCGCGGCGGATCTGCTGGCAGAGGGTAAAGCCGTCGTCGCCGGGCATCATGATGTCCAGAATGATGAGGTCCGGGCTGTGCTGGGCCAGTTGTTGGCGCATCTCGTTCCCTTCGGCCGCGGTCAGTACCTCGAAACCAGCCCGGGTCAGGTACTCGTTGAGCAGCTCGCGGATCTCCCGATCGTCGTCGACGATAAGCAGTTGTTTGCTCGTTGACATATGTATGTGCATCCACCCATTTTTTTGTGCAGATTGAACCTGTCGGGGGAGCAAAAAGCAAGCAAGCCCCCCCTCTAATGTGAAGTTATGGGCAATATAGCCTCAGGATTGGCCCCGATCGCGGGAAAAGAATAAAAAAGGCCGACCCAAACGGGCCGGCCAACACGCAGATTCCGACGGCAGGAGCGCACCCCGTGTGGCGCGTTCCACAGACTCGACAGCAGGGTCGGCAGGCCGACCCGGTATTCGTGATGGGGCCGCTGTGCCGGGAAGCAGGGCCGCCTTCTGTCTGTTGTTGCCGCCCCGAGGCGGCGTCCCTGACCGGTGAGCGGTCAGGAGTGATTCACTTACACCCGTTCGAACACGGTGGCGATGCCCTGACCCAGGCCGATGCACATGGTGGCGACTCCCAGGGTGGCGTCCTTCTCTTCCATCAGGTTGATCAGGGTGGTGGAGATGCGGGCACCGGAGCAGCCGAGCGGGTGACCCAGGGCGATGGCGCCACCGTTCAGGTTTACCTTCTCGTCCACCAGATCCTGCAGACCCAGATCCTTCACGCAGGGCAGGGACTGGGCGGCAAACGCCTCGTTCAGCTCGAAGAGGTCGATGTCGCCGATGGTCAGCCCGGCCCGCTTGAGCGCTTTCTGGGTGGCCGGCACCGGGCCGTAACCCATGATGGCGGCGTCACAGCCGGCGATGGCCATGGCGCGCACCCTGGCGCGGGGCGTGAGGCCGAGGGCCTTGGCGCGATCCGCACTCATCACCAGCATGGCGGCGGCGCCATCGGACAGGGCCGAGGAGGTGCCGGCGGTGACGGTGCCGTTGACCGGGTCGAACACCGGGCGCAGCTGGCTTAAGCCATCGACCGTGGTCTCCGGGCGGATCACCTCGTCGTAGTCGTAGAAGAAGCGGGCGCCGCTGGCGTCGTGCCCTTCCAGCCCGACGATCTCCTTGGCAAAACGCCCTTCCACGGTGGCGGCGTGAGCGCGGCGGTGGGAGCGAGCGGCAAACTCGTCCTGCTGTTGACGGCTGATGCCGTGCAGCTTGCCGAGCATCTCGGCGGTCAGCCCCATCATGCCGGAGGCTTTCGCCACCGACTTGGCCATGCCGGGGTGGAAGTCCACCCCGTGGCTCATCGGCACGTGACCCATGTGCTCGACGCCGCCGATGATGAAGATATCCCCATCACCTACCTGAATGGCACGGGAGGCATCGTGCAGCGCCTGCATGCTTGAGCCGCACAGGCGGTTGACGGTGACCGCCCCCACCTGCTTGGGAATGCCGGCCAGCAGTGCGGCGTTGCGGGCGATGTTGAAGCCCTGCTCCAGGGTCTGCTGCACGCAGCCCCAGTAGATATCCTCGATCTCGTTCGGGTCGAGGTTGGGGTTGCGCAGCAGGATGGATTTCATCAGGTGCGCGGACAAGTCTTCTGCACGCACGTTGCGGAAGGCGCCGCCCTTGGACCGGCCCATCGGGGTCCGGATACAGTCGACAATGACTACGTCTTTCATGAATGGATCTCCTTTCCGCAATCAGTAGAAGGTGTTGCCCTGGGCAGCCATCTCGCGCAGCTTGTCGCTGACGCGGTAGAGCGGGCCCAGGTCGGCATACTGGTCGGCCATGGCCACGTAGCGATCCAGACCGATAGTGTCCAGATAGCGGAACACGCCGCCGCGGAAGGGAGGGAAGCCCAGGCCGTAGACCAGTGCGATGTCGGCTTCGGCTGGCGTGGCGACTATGCCCTCTTCCAGGCAGAGCACCACCTCGTTGATCATCGGGATCATCATGCGGGCGATGATGGCCTCCTTGTCGAAATCCTGCTTCGGCTTGGCGATGGGGGCCAGCAGCTCGTAGCTGGCTGCGTCGGCCACCTTCTTCGGCTTGCCCTTCTTGTCCTGCTCGTAGGCGTAGAAGCCCTTGCCGTTCTTCTGACCGAAGCGGCTGGCGTCATACATTACGTCGATGGCGGTACGACCTTCCTTGCTCATGCGCGCCGGGAAGCCTTGCGCCATCACGTCACCGGCGTGGTGCCCGGTGTCGATGCCGACCACATCCAGCAGGTAGGCAGGGCCCATGGGCCAGCCGAACTCCTTCTCCATCACCTTGTCGACGGCGGCGAAGTCGGCGCCATCGGCGACCAGCTTGTTGAAGCCGAAGAAGTAAGGGAACAGCACGCGGTTCACGAAGAAGCCGGGGCAGTCGTTGACCACCACCGGGGACTTGCCCATGGCGGCGGCGTAGGCCACCACGCGGTTGATGGTTTCATCGGAAGTTTGCTCGCCGCGGATGATCTCCACCAGTGGCATGCGGTGCACCGGGTTGAAGAAGTGCATGCCGCAGAAATTCTCGGGGCGCTTCAGTCCCTTGGCCAGCAGGGAGATGGGGATGGTGGAGGTGTTGCTGGCGAGCACGGCGTCTTCGCCGATGATCCCTTCCACTTCACTCAGCACGGCCGCCTTCACTTTCGGGTTCTCGACCACGGCCTCGACCACCACGTCCACATGCTTGACGTTGTCATAGCTCAGGGTCGGCGTGATGGCGGAGAGCACCTGGCCCATCTTGATGCCGTCGATGCGACCGCGCTCGAGCTGGCCGTTGAGCAGCTTGGTGGCCTCATTCATGCCAAGTGCTAGCGCCTTCTCGTTGATGTCCTTCATCACCGCCGGGATGCCCTTGCTGGCGGACTGGTAGGCGATGCCGCCCCCCATGATGCCGGCACCCAGTACGGCGGCATGGCCGGTGGCCTTGTTTGCCTGCTTGGCAGCCTTCTTGGCCAGCGCCTTGATGTGCTGATCGTTGAGGAAGATCCCGACCAGCGCCTTGGCCACGTCGGTTTTCGCCAATTTGATGAAGGTGGCGGCCTCGGCGGCCAGCGCTTCGTCACGGCCCATGCCGGCGGCGGCTTCCACCGTCTTCACGGCGGCCATGGGGGCCGGATAGTGTTTGCCCGCCACGGCGGCAACCATACCAGCGGCGGTGGTGAAGCTCATCATGGCTTCCAGTTTGGAGAGGCGCAGCGGGGCCTTCTTGGCGGCGCGGCGGCCCTGCCAGTCCAGCTTGCCTTTGATCGCGTCCTTGATCATCTGCACGGCGGCGCTCTGCAGCGCGTCGGGGGCGACCACGGCATCGATGGCACCCACCTTGAGGGCGTCATCGGCACGGTAATCCTTGCCGGTGGTGATCCACTCCAGCGCGTTGTCGGCACCGATCACCCGCGGCAGACGGACAGTGCCGCCAAAGCCGGGCATGATGCCGAGCTTGGTCTCGGGCAGGCCAATCTTGGCGCTGGTGTCAGCCAACCGGAAATCGGTGGAGAGAATGGTCTCGCAGCCGCCGCCCAGAGCATGGCCCTTGATGGCGGAGAGGGTGGGCACCGGCAGATCTTCGATGGCGCTGAAGATGTCGTTGGCCTTCTTCAGCCAGCCGAGCAGGTCTTCTTGCGGCAGATCGAACAGTTCCAGGAATTCGGTGATGTCGGCGCCGACGATGAAAGCGTCTTTGCCGGAGGTGAGGATCAGACCCTTCAAATCGGCTTGTTGCTGTAATGCGGCGATCGCTTCGCTCAGGGAGAGCAGGGTAGCGCGATCCAGCTTGTTGACTGAACCCGGGGCATCGAACCTCAGCTCGGCAATGCCGTCTTCGAGGTAGCTGACCGTCAGGGTTTCGCCTTGGTAGATCATGAGAGTGTCTCCTTGTTCCCACTCTGTGGGGAATGGTGCTCCTTTATCCCCAGCAGGGGGCGAGGCTCACTATTGATCCAAAAGGAGACATTTTCAACACCTATTTAAAACATTTGTTTAACAGTTGTCGAGTAAAAGCTCTTCATCACAAAACGGGCAAAAAAGAGGCGCCTTGCGGCGCCTCCGATGGAGATGAGCGTGGTATCAGCTAGCCAGTTCCGGCCGATTGCGATACTGGTTCAAGACCTCGGGATCGGCGAGGGCGTGGGTGTTGTTGACGGGGCGGTTGTGCACCACTTCCCGCACCGCCAGCTCCACTATCTTGCCGGACTTGGTGCGGGGGATGGCATCCACCTGCAGGATGCGGGCAGGCACATGACGGGCGGTGCAGTGTCGCTTGATCTGCTGGCAAATCCGCTCACGCAGCCCGTTGTCCAGCTTGCAACCCGCCTTGAGCTTGACGAACAGCACCACCCGCTCGTCCTGTTTCCATTGCTGGCCGATGACGATGCTCTCTTCCACCTCGTCGAGTTGTTCCACATAGCGGTAGATCTCGCTGGTGCCGATGCGCACGCCGCCCGGGTTGAGGGTCGCGTCGGAGCGGCCGTAGAACAGGATGCCGCCAGTCGGGGTCAGCTCGATCCAGTCCCCGTGGCACCAGATGTTGTCGAACCGCTCGAAGTAGGCGGCGTGGTACTTGTCGCCGTTTTCGTCCCCCCAGAAGTAGATGGGCTGGGCCGGGAACGGCTTGGTGCAGACCAGTTCGCCCTTTTCACCCAGCACCGGCTGGCCCGCCTCGTTGAATACCTGCACCGCGAGACCGAGGCCGCGCCCCTGGCTCTCGCCGCGATAGACGGGGCTCAAGGGGTTGCCGATGACGAAGCAGGAGCAGATGTCGGTGCCACCAGAGATGGAGCTGAGCTGCACATTCTGCTTTATCTGCTGGTAAACGTAGTCAAACCCCTCCGGCGACAGCACGGATCCGGTGCTGCAGATGAGGCGCAAGGCAGGCAGGTCGTGGGTATTGACGGGGGCATAACCCTGTTTGTGCAGCGCATCGAGATACTTGGCCGAGGTGCCGAACAGGGTGACCTCTTCGTCCCGTGCGAGATCCCACAGCACGTTGCCATCCGGGTAGAAGGGGGAACCATCGTAGAGCACCAGGGTGGCGCCGGAGGCGAGGGCGCTCACCAGCCAGTTCCACATCATCCAGCCACAGGTGGTGAAGTAGAAGATGCGCTCCCCCGGCTTGATGTCGCAGTGCAACTGGTGCTCTTTCAGGTGTTGCAGCAGGGTGCCGCCAATGCCGTGCACGATGCACTTGGGTTTGCCGGTGGTGCCGGAGGAGTAGAGGATGTAGAGCGGGTCGTTGAAGGCCATGGTCTCGAAGGCGAGCTGGGCATCATGCTGGCTTGCCAGCAATTGCTGCCAGTTGTGACCAAGCTGCAGCGGGTTGCCGAGCAGGGGGATCATCACCGTCTGCTCTAGGCTGTCGAGCTGACCGACGACGCTGGCCACCTTGTCCTGAATGTCGATGGCTTTGCCGCCGTAGCGGTAGCCATCCACCGCGAACAGCACCCTGGGACGGGTCTGGCCGAAGCGCTCCACCACGCTGGCCTCGCCAAAATCGGGGCTGGTGGAGGTCCAGATCGCCCCGAGGCTGGTGGTTGCCAGCATGGCTACCACGGTTTCCGGGATATTGGGCAGGTAGGCTGCGACCACATCACCCCGGCCTATACCCTGGCTACGAAGCCAGTGGGCCAGGCGGGCGACCTGATCTGCCAGCTCATGCCAGCTCAGGGTCCGGCTTGGGCCCCCTTCGATGCGGGAGATGATGGCCGGGCTCTCATCCTGGCGGCGCAGCAGGTTCTCGGCGAAGTTGAGCTGGCTGTCGGGGAACCAGCGGGCGCGCTGCATATCCTGGCGGTTCTCCGCCACAATGTTGCCAAGCTCGCCCTTGACGCCGCAGTGCTGCCACACCAGGGGCCAGAAGCGGGTGGTCTTCTCCACCGACCATTGATACAGGTCGGCATAGCTGCGCAGTTGCAGACCATGGAAGTGATTGACCTCGGCCATGAACTGGTGGAGGTTGGAGTGCTGCATCCTGTCCTGATCCGGTGTCCACAGACAAAGGTTTTGCATGAGTCGTTCCTGACGGCTGATATCTACTGTCTGTGGGCAGTGTATTGAATTGTTCTTTGTTTGTTAATTGTCTGTTTTATCTTCATAACAAAAAGCCTGTAACCTATGCGTTACCTCACGAAGCGAAAGCCGGGTGGCTCGAGCCTTGATTCGCTTGATGTTATGCTGAAGTCACATTCGCCCGGAGCAGGACGCCATGAGCAGTTACAGCCAACTTTTTGCCCAGCATCACGACACCCTTCAGCAGCGTACCCGCGACATCCTGCAACAACAGGGTCTTGGCGGTCTCGCTATCCACTCCGGCCAGACTCATCGTATCTTCCTCGATGACCAGGATTATCCCTTCAAGGTGAATCCCCAGTTCAAGGCCTGGCTGCCGGTGCTGGACAACCCTCACTGCTGGTTGCTGGTGGACGGGGTGAACAAGCCGGTGCTGCTGTTCTACCGGCCGGTGGACTTCTGGCACAAGGTGGCGGAGTTGCCCAACTCCTTCTGGATCGATTTCTTCGACATTCGCTTCCTGACTCGCCCGGAGCAGGTTGCCGATCACCTGCCGGCCAACAAGCAGGAGTGGGCCTATCTGGGCGGCCATCTGGAAGTGGCCGAGCTGCTGGGACTGGGCCAGCCCAATCCGGAGGCGGTCCTCAACTACCTGCACTACCACCGTGCCTACAAGACGCCCTATGAGCTGGAATGTCTTCGCGATGCCAACCGCATCGGCGTGCGCGGCCACATCGCGGCCAAGGACTCCTTCATGGCGGGGGCGAGCGAGTTCGAGATCAACCTGGCCTACATGAAGGCGGTCGGACAGGGGGCCAATGAGGCGCCCTACGGCAACATTGTTGCCATCAACCGCAATGCGGCCATCCTGCACTACACCCATCTCTCCACCCAGCGGGTGCCGGATGCGGAGCGTTACTCCTTCCTCATCGATGCCGGTGTGGACGTGCACGGTTATGCCTCCGACATTACCCGAACCTGGGCCTGGCGACGCGGTGAGTTCGCCGATCTGATCGCAGCGCTGGATGCACAGCAACAGGAGATCATCGACGAGATCAAGCCGGGCCGCCGCTACAGCGAGTTGCACCTGCAGATGCACCACAGGCTGGCGCGCCTGCTGCAAGCCACCGAACTGGTAGACATGTCGGTGGACGAGATGATCCACACCGGGGTGACCAATGTCTTCTTCCCCCACGGTCTCGGTCACTTCCTCGGCCTGCAGGTACACGATGCCGGCGGCTTCATGCAGGATGAGCGCGGCACCCACCTGGCGGCCCCCGAGCAGTTCCCCTATCTGCGCTGCACCCGGGTGATGGAAGTGGGCCAGGTGTTCACCATAGAGCCGGGTCTCTACTTCATCGACAGCCTGCTGGAGCCGCTGCGCCAGGGTGAGCAGGGCAAGCGGGTCAACTGGAACAAGGTGGAGGCGCTGCGTCCCTATGGTGGCATTCGCATCGAGGACAACGTGGTGCTGCATGCCAACGGGGTGGAGAACCTGACCAGACAAGCAGGGCTCTGATGGCGACGGATTACCCCATACCGGCAGCCCCACTGGAGGTGAGCGAGGAGATCAAGAAGAGCCGCTTCATTACCTACATCGCCCACACTCCGACCGTCGAGGCCGCCAAGGCCTGGATAGACGAGATCAAACAGCAACACCCGGGAGCCCGGCATCACTGCTGGGCTTTTGTCGCCGGCGCCCCGCAAGACAGCCAGGTTTATGGTTTCAGTGATGATGGCGAACCCTCGGGCACAGCGGGCAAACCCATGCTGGCCCAGTTGATGGGGGCCGGCCTGGGTGAAGTCGCCGCCGTGGTGGTGCGCTATTACGGTGGCGTGCTGCTGGGGACCGGTGGCCTGGTCAAGGCCTATGGCGGTGGTGTGGGGGCAGCACTCAAGCAACTTGAAACCTGTATCAAGCGTCAGCTGACCTCTTCCGTGATCCAGTGTGACTACACCGACATGGGGGCCGTGGAGTCCCTCATCTCTGCCCATCAAGGGCAGTTGCTGGTGGCCGATTATGGTGCCAGCGTCACCCTTCAGGTAGCGTGGGAGTCTGCACTCTGGGCCCGTATCGCACAGGAATTGACCGACCGGACCCAGGGTCGGGTATCCCTTCGTCCCTTAGATGGCTAGAATCCATCGCTCTTTTAGTCTGAAGAGGGAGCCGGAATGCAGATTCTGAGCATCATTCGTATCGTCGGTCTGCTGGTTGCCCTGTTCAGCTCGACCATGCTGCTGCCCGCGATGGTCGCTTTTGGGTATCGTGATGGCGGTGGTACCGAGTTCGTCAACTCCTTCGTCATAGCCCTCCTGCTCGGCCTCCTGCTCTGGTTCCCCAACCGCCACCAGAAAAAGGAACTCAGGTCCAAGGAAGGCTTCCTCATCGTGGTGCTGTTCTGGGTGGTGCTGGGGAGCGTGGGTGCCGTCCCCTTCATCATCAGCGACGTGCCGAACATGTCGGTCTCGGAGGCATTTTTCGAGTCGTTTTCCGGCCTGACTACCACGGGCGCAACGGTGCTGACCGGGCTGGACAATCTGCCCAAGGCGTTTCTCTTCTACCGCCAGCTGCTGCAATGGCTCGGTGGCATGGGGATCATCGTGCTGGCGGTGGCCGTGCTGCCACTGCTGGGTATCGGGGGCATGCAGCTCTATCGCGCCGAGATCCCGGGGCCCGTCAAGGACAACAAGGTGACCCCGCGCATCGCCGAGACGGCCAAGGCGCTCTGGTTCATCTATCTGTTGCTGACTTCCCTCTGCGCTCTCGCGTACTGGATGGCGGGGATGACGTTGTTCGATGCCATCTGCCACTCCTTCTCCACCTTGTCGGTTGGGGGGTTCTCGACCCACGACGCCAGCATCGGTTTCTTCGACAGCCCGGCCATCAACCTGATCACAGTGGTGTTCCTGTTGCTGGCGAGCGTCAACTTCGCGCTGCACTTCATGGTGTTTGCCCACAAGCCGGTGCGCGTGAGCAGTTATCTGCGTGACTCCGAGCTCAAGGTGTTTCTGAGCATCCAGTGCGTGCTGGTGCTGATCTGTTTCGTCTCTCTGCTGTTCCACGGCCACTACGATACCTGGCAGGATGCGCTCAACCATGGCCTGTTCCAGGCGGTGTCTCTGGGCACGACCACGGGGTACAGCACCACCAGCTATGCGGAGTGGCCCTCCTTTCTGCCCATGCTGTTGATGTTCTCCGCCTTCATCGGCTGCTGCGCCGGCAGTACCGGGGGGGGCATCAAGGTGATGCGTTTCATGATCCTGTTCCTGCAGGGGATGCGTGAACTCAAACGGCTGGTGCATCCGCGGGCCATCTACACCTTGAAGCTGGGGCGCCGCGCCGTACCGGAGCGGATCGTGGAAGCGGTCTGGGGCTACTTTGCCACCTACATCATCCTGTTCTTCATCTTCATGCTGTTGCTGCTGATGACGGGGCTGAACGAAGTGACGGCCTTCTCCGCCGTGGCTGCGGCATTCACCAACGTGGGGCCGGGTCTGGGGGAGGTGTCGGCCAACTTCGGCAATATCTCGGCTACTGCCCAGTGGATATTGATCGTGGCCATGTTGTTTGGTCGATTGGAAATCTTCACACTTCTGGTACTGTTTACTCCTGCATTCTGGCGTAGTTGAGGTTGGTATGGACAAGATTTTGGTGCTTTATTCTTCCCGGGACGGGCAAACGCGGAAAATCGTGGATGTCATGCTGGAGGAAATATCAGGATGCGAAGTGGTGATGCACGACCTGCACACCCTGCCCATGTGCAACCTCAGCAAGTATGCCAAGGTGTTGATTGGCGCTTCCATTCGCTACGGTAACTTCCACCCCAGCCTGCTCAGCTTCATACACGCACATCATGAACAGCTGGAAGTAGCCAATGCGGCGTTCTTCTGCGTGAACCTGACGGCACGCAAGCCCGAGAAGCAGACGCCGCAGACCAACGCCTACATGAAGAAGTTTCTGCGCCTCTCTCCCTGGAAGCCCAAAACTCTGGGGGTGTTTGCCGGGGCATTGCAGTACTCCCGTTACAACTGGTGGCAGACCCGCATCATCCAGTTGATCATGAAGATCACCGGGGGCAGCACGGATACCAGCAAGGATCTGGAATTCACCGACTGGGACAAGGTGCGCGGCTTTGCCCGTGAATTTTGGTCAAAAAAGTAACAGTGACGTCATTCAGAGCGGCCAGAGCCCTGCGTAAGCAGGGCTTTTTGTTTGATAAGTAGGCGTTCGAGCCACAAATCGGTAAAAAGGACTATTTTTCGCAAAATAGCCCTTGTCATCACGGCGCGGCTCCCTATAATGCGCCCCTACCAGCACGGCGGACCACGCCGAACTGATGAGCCAGCTTCCTAGCGAAGTGGGC
>NZ_JBFODJ010000118.1:0-2233 GCF_040908265.1 Aeromonas sp. R5-1 | reverse complement strand
AGAGCATGTTGGTTGAATTGGGGCATGCAGTCGTGGCAAGCCCTCCGATGCCATATCGGCTCTTGAAGCTGGCTGAGGGTCATGGATAATCAGGTTCGCATTTAAGATGGACAAGCTTGTTGCTGCCTGTCTGCTCGCCACCCCCGTCACCGCCAAGGAGTGGAAGACGGTACGCTTTGGCGTGGAGGGGGCCTATCCACCCTTCTCATGGACCGATGCGTCCGGAGAGATCAAGGGATTTGACATCGATCTTGCCAACGCCCTGTGCCAGCAGATGGCCGTCAGGTGCGAACTGGTGGCCCAGGATTGGGACGGCATGATCCCGGCCCTGCTGTCGCGCAAGTACGACGCCATCATCGCTGCCATGTCGATCACCGACGAGCGGCGCAAGAAGGTCGACTTCACCGAGAAATATGCCCACATTCCCAACCGCTTCGTGGCGGCCAGGGGCACCGAACTGACGCTGACGCCGGAAGGGATGGCGGGCAAGCGCATCGGCGTGCAGCGGGCCACCACCCACGACAAGTACCTGACCGACAACTTCGGCTCCAGCGTCACCATAGTGCGTTACGGCAGTGCCGATGAAGCCTACCTCGACCTGAAGGCGGGACGGGTGCTGGCCCTGCTGGCCGACGCCTCAGCCATCGAACAGGGGTTGCTTGGCAAGGAAGGGGGCGACAAGTTCGACTATGTGGGGCCGGCCCTGACCGACCGTCAATGGTTTGGCGACGGCATGGGGATCGCGGTGCGCGAGGGGGATCAGGATCTCAGGGCCAGGCTGAACGACGCCATCAAGGCCCTGTGCGCCAACGGCAAGTATCAGGAGATCAACCGGAAGTACTTCAAGTACGATATCTATGGCGGTTGATGGGTAACAGTCGGAGGGAGCCTGCTCCCTCCTTTTTCATGCAGCAAGGAGAGACCCCATGTTGACCCTGATCGAGGGTGCGCAGATCCATAGTCCGGCCCCGCTCGGCCAGCAGGATCTGCTGGTGGCGGATGGCCGCATCGCCTGGATGGGCAAGGGTCTGACGGTTCCGGCCGACTGGCCACTGACGCGGGTGGACGCTGGCGGCCGCTATCTGGTGCCCGGACTGGTGGACCCGCTCGCCCATATCACCGGAGGCGGCGGTGAGGGAGGCTTCGGCTTTCGCACGCCGGAGCTCTTGGCAAGGGAAGCTCTGGCGGCGGGGGTTACCACGCTCGTGGCGGCGCTCGGCACCGACAGCCTGACCCGCAGCCCGGCCCAGGTGCTGGGGAAGGTGCGCGAGTTTCGCGCCGCCGGGGTGAGCGCCTTCATGTACACCGGCTCCTACCACCTGCCGGTCAAGACCCTCACCGGCACGGTGGAGTCGGACATCATGCTGATCCCCGAGGTGCTGGGGGTAGGGGAGGTGGCCATCAGCGATCACAGGTCCAGCGCCCCCACCCACGACGAGCTGGCGCGGCTGGCGAGCGAGGCGCGGGTGGCCGGGCTGTTGTCGGGTAAAAGTGGCGTCAGCTTCTTTCACCTGGGGGATGNCGTTGCGGGACGGCACCGACATCCCGCAACGCCAGCTCTACCCCACCCACTGCAACCGCAACCCCTGGCTCTTTGCCGAGGCCATCGAGTGGGGTCGGGCAGGCGGCTGGGTCGACCTCACCACGTCGAGCTTCCCGGACCTGCTGGATGACGGAGAGCGGCTCGCGGCCGACGCCCTGGTGGCGTTGCTGGCGGCCGGCGTGCCCGTGGATCGCATCAGCTTCAGCTCGGACGCCAACGCCAGTCTGCCGCGCTTTGACGGCGAGGGGCGACTCATCGAGCTGCGCTGCGGCCAGATAGGGAGCCTGTGGCAGGAGGTGGTGGCGGCCTGCGGCAAGGGGGTGGCGCTGGAGACGGCACTGGCGGTAGTGACGGCCAATCCGGCCAGGGCGCTGGGGCTTGCGAGCAAGGGTACCCTGGGGGTGGGGCAGGATGCGGATCTGCTGCTGATCGATCCTGATACGTTCGCCATCGAGCGGGTGATGAGTGGGGGTCGGTGGCGCACCTGAGCCAGTGTGCGCCCGTCAGTAAACGAAAAGCCCGGCACTGCTGCCGCAATGCTGTTCACTTAAGAGAATTTGAGTTCCAGTCCACGTAGTATCAGGGCTAAAAAATGAGGTTCATCGCGGCTTTCCGGGGAAGGCCGCCTTGATTTTCAGAAAAAAGTATTCTGAGTCCCTAAATCCATATGCCATACGCTTTATCACTTTG
>NZ_JBFODJ010000117.1:0-3573 GCF_040908265.1 Aeromonas sp. R5-1 | reverse complement strand
CTGTATCAGGCCCTGTCCAGCAGAGCCCGCACCGCCGCGACCTTGGCGCCGTCGGTGATGTTGACCCGGCCGTCGTCCGAGGTGCCCATGTTGACACCATGGGGCACCATGCCGCCGCGCCAGCCCATGCCGGACATGTGCACTTCATTGACGCCGGTGAATTCGATGATGGTGCGCACGTTGTCGGCGTTGACCCCGGCCCCGGGCATCAGGCTGGCGCGACCCGCCAGCGCCTGGTGCATGGCCTGCAGGGTTTCGAGCCCCGCCAGCGCGGTCGGCGCATGGCCGGAGCTCAGAATGCGCTCGCAACCTGCCGCGACGATCGTCTCGAGATCCAGCCGCCAGTCGGAGGAGAGATCGATGGCCCGGTGGAAGGTGACGCCGAGCGGCCCCGCCGCCTCGACCAGTTGCCGGAGCTTGCCTTCGGGTACCCGTCCATCTTCATCCAGCAGACCGACCACCACCCCTTGCAGGCCCGCAGCACGAGCGGCCGCGATATCCAAGAGCATCATCTCGAACTCGCCGTCGTTGAAGCAAAAATCTCCGGCGCGTGGACGGATCATGGCGTAGACGGGGACGGTGGCGTGGCGCGCCACCTGCTGCATGAAACCATAGGAGGGAGTGAGACCGCCCAGCCCCAGCGCAGAGCAGAGCTCGATGCGATCGGCGCCGGCCGCCTGGGCGGTGAACAGGGATTCGAGGTTGTCGATACAGATTTCAAGACGGGTCATGATGACTCCTTGTTCGGGGAGATCAGACCCTCTGTCCGATCTCACAGATTGAGCAGGGCTGCACCGCGCACACCGCCGGCTCCACCGAAGCGGGCCTCGCGGATCGCCGGCAGGGCGACACCGGGCAGCAGGTGGCCGGGCAGACGTTTGGGCAACTCCTCATAGAGGGCTGGCAGGGCGCTCAGGCCGCCCCCCAGCACCACCACATCGGGATCAATCACCGAGATGGCGGTGGCGAGGCCAGCGGCGATGATCTCGAGCCAGCAGTCGATGGTCGAGAGGGCCGCCGCCTCACGGGCATCGGCACGGGCGACGATCTGGTGGCCGCTCACCCGTTCTCCATGAACATGGTGGTATAGCCGCTCCAGGCCCGTGCCCGACGCATAGGTTTCGAAACAGACCAGGCGCCCGCAGCCACAGCGGGGACGGGGCAAATCCGGGTATTTCATCAGGATGGTGGCGGGCAGCGGGTAGTGACCTATCTCCCCCGCCAGCCAGTTGCGCCCCTGGATGAGCTTGCCCGCCAGGTAGACGGCGCCGCCGATGCCGGTACCTATGGTGACGCCGAGGGCGCTGCCAGCACCGTCTGCGGCCCCCTGATGCACTTCCGACCAGAGGAAACAGTTGGCGTCATTGTCGACCTTGACCGGTCGGCCCAGCAGTTCGGCCAGATCCGCCCCCAGATGGCGGCCATGGATGGCGGGCAGGTTGGCCGCCACTATGCTCCCGTCGAGGCGATTGAGGATCCCCGGAAACCCGATGCCGACGGCCCCTTTCACCCCGAAGCGCGCATCCGCCGCCTCGACCCGCTCGCGCACAAGCTGCTGCAGCGCCGGGTAGTCGTTGCCCGGCGTGCTCACCCGCTCTTCATGGCAGAGGGTCAGGGCGTCGTCATACACCGCGAAGGCAATCTTGGTGCCGCCAATATCAAATCCGTAGTACATGCCACACTCCCTTGCGGTGGACCCGGCCACCTCGGTCTGTCCAGATGGGGCACATTGTATTAATTCGCAAAAAAAATAAAGTGACCAGGGGCGAAAAACGGGAGCCAGCTCAAAGCAAACGGAACATTTGTCGTTGTTGGCAAGGGTGTCCGAGGCTCATCAGGGTGCGCTCCTGACCGTCGAACATGAAGCCGCGGCGCAGGTAGAATCCCTCGCCGATGTGATTGCCATCCAGCAGCCAGAGCCTGACACACTCGCAACCGGCCCGGCGCATCTGCACCGCCACCGCCTGCCACAGCCGTTTGCCATGACCCTGACGCCAGTGATCGGGATGAAGGTAGAGCGCCCGGATCCGCGCCGTCATCAAGCCTTCCTCCAAAGAGGGCTGCCAGTAGAGCAGGCCTATGACCACGTCGTCCTGACAGACCAGCATGGGAACGGGGCCGGGCTCGGCGAGCCGGTGTCGCCAGATCTGCAGGTGGTCGGTCACCGCCAGCTGGGCCAGCATGTCGGCCCCCAGCACCTCCCCGTAGGCCGCCAGCCAGCTCGCCCGCTGCATCACCGTCATGGCGGCGGCATCGGCGGGACGCGCCAGGCGCAGGCTTACGCCTTGCACAGGGCTGACGCATCAGTGTTTATACTTTGAACAACCCCATACATTCGAACAAATATTGTTCATTCAGACAGCAGAGCCTGCGCTTGTTGGCCATGCTTAGATTACGTGATTTGTTTTGCTTCAGCATGTTCAGTATCCACTGCCTGATGACCGCTAAGTTTTCCCCAGCGAAGCCCGCTCTGGCCTGAAGTTGATCCTCTCCGAACGCAATATCTAAAGTCCAGTGCAGCAGATTTTCTACCGACCAGTGCGCTCGGGTTGCCTTCAGCGCTGAGGTGGCATCCAACGCTCGGCTACTTATATAAAATCTCACGAAATCATAGCCTTTGCCATTTTCAATTCGCTCAGCCTGCACGGCTATGATCGTCTTCGCTTTCCACTGCTGGCAAACTGGCATGCTTTCATCAACCACCAGAACCCAACAACGTCGATGCTCTTTTCGCCCATGTTCTGAGTCAAATTGTTCAGTAAAGCCGTGCCCCGAAACATCGCTTTCATTCTTATCCCAATACGCTTGGAACTGTTCTTTTACTTCAGTATTGAGGC
Organism: Aeromonas sp. R5-1; assembly: GCF_040908265.1. Classification (NCBI taxonomy): domain Bacteria; kingdom Pseudomonadati; phylum Pseudomonadota; class Gammaproteobacteria; order Aeromonadales; family Aeromonadaceae; genus Aeromonas; species Aeromonas sp. R5-1. Next base: position 736 of record NZ_JBFODJ010000117.1, on the reverse strand, counting down.
TAGGTTGGTTGTCTTTCACCGCAAGCAGGTAATCCCCCGACTTCTTGAGGATGGTGTCAGCAATTTTGACCTGTGTACCCATTGCATCAATACTGACCAAACACCCTTTTAATTCAAGAAGTTGGAGTAGCTCAGGTATTGCCGTGATCTCGTTAGATTTGTCAGCGACTTTTTGCTGGCCAACACACATTCCCAGCTCAGTTGACCAGACATTGACCATATGAACAACGTTGGCTCCTCGCCCTTTAGCGGTAGCACGAAGAGCTTTACCATCAACCGCTAGTTGGCCAACCAGTTTTTCATCGCCCATGATGTCGCCGATCCACGCTTGAAAAATGGATTTCAGACTGGCGGGAGGCAGAGTGGCAAAGATGCGGTTGAATGTATCGTGTGATGGAATGCCGCCAGGCAAGCGCAGCCAGCGCCGGAACCATGGCTCTCGCTCTTGAGCAAACAAGGTAATCTCGCTCCAAGTATCAAAACCGCACATCATGGCGCAAATGGCCATGAAAACAACCTCTGACAAGATATGTGAGCACTTGGCCTGATTGCGTGGGTCTGGGATTGATTCAAGGTAGTCGAGCAAAGACTTCTGGGCCATAATAATAAACAGTTGGTTAAGATCTCGACTATTTACAGCTTGGCAACGCAAGGTACAATTAAAATCGTACTTGGAGCCGTTCAACTGATCGAGACTTGATCAACTTGTGCAGAGAATGATCATGCGTCGGCCCTG
>NZ_JBFODJ010000116.1:0-37628 GCF_040908265.1 Aeromonas sp. R5-1 | reverse complement strand
CCTCTCCCGCATCGACCATCAGACACCAAATCCCCTCAACCTGTTTGATGTTCTGAGTTTTGAGCTGGCAAGCCTCGGAGGGTCGCAGCCCGGCATACAGGCACAGCAGGGGCACCCACCAGTCTTGAACTCTCAATTTTTTGCCTTTCTGGGATTGTTTGCTGCGCAGGCTGGCAAACAGCTGAGCCAGTTGAGGGCGATGCCAGCGCACTCGCTCCTCATCCGCCCGTTTGTGCGGCTTCTTGCCTGCCGTCAACCCATCAAAAGGGTTACGGCTGCAATAGTCCAGCGCCACGCACCAACGGAAGAACTGTTTCAGGGCGGCGAGGTAATCTCCTTTGGTTTTGAAACTGAGGTTGGTCTTGCGCAGCAAGCTGTTGCGGTACTCCTGCGCCAGAGCGGGCGTCACCTCATCGACTTTAACCCCTTTGGCCCAGGTGACGAAGGCGTTGATCCGAAGTTGGAGCTGGCCCACCGACCTATGCTGGATCCCCTCACTGGTTTTAGTCTCGATGAATCTCGCCAATGCGTGGGTGAGCATGATCCCACTGCTGGGGCAAGCTGGGGCATCAACAGAAGGTTCACGAGGTGTGGAAGGTGTTTGAGGAGGGATGAACCCCGCTGCTTTGAACGCGTCTAGATCGGCGCGGATCCAGCGATAGAAACTGCGGGGGGCAGTATCGGCAGGAGTAGCCGCGATAAGTGCGCGAGTACGAGCTGCCACTGCCAGGTTGCGGTCTACGGCGAGCTGACGATCTTTGGTGCAAAGGGAAGTACGGATAGCGAAGGGCAAGCCACGGTCACGTAATGACTTAGGCAGCGGGAGACGAGTGTAGTAGGTGCCGGAGGCATTTTTACTCAGATACATGATTGTTCCACCCAGTTGATCCAGGAAAAAAATCACGTAAGTCTAGAAATGAAAAAACCCGTTGAAATTCAACTGGTTATATTTGGCGGTGAGGGAGGGATTCGAACCCTCGATTTTGCTCACAAAAAATGGCAAATCAACCAGTTATGGTTATAAAGCAGCTAAGATATGACAGAGAAGTGTGACACCGTCAAGCATGTAACTATATCGACCTCAAACGAGGCCTATGTGAGTTGTCTGGTCATCTCGGTTATCGAATGTTGGTGATCAACATCAAGGGGAGTAACTATTTGTTCACGCTCTCGCCCTGGGCATGATAATACTGGTGAAGGTGCGGCCCATATGATCGTACTCCCCTGAAATTAAAGAACATTAAAGGATGCATATATGGGGTTGTTTGATTTTTTTAAAAAAAACAAAAGAACTTTGATTCTCACAAGGGCAGATTATGAATTGTGCTCTCGAAAAAGAAGAGAGCAACTAGATTCATTTAGAGAAAAAGCAAGGGCGTATTTGAAGTTCAAATATCCAAACTCCATTATTCTCATGAATAATATACATACAGGCTTTATCATTCTCAATAGAACTATGAATCATATTCACCAGGGGGAGTTTGCAGATTATTACGCACCATTTTTGGCGCATGTTAGACCAGATGCTGAATATCATGAATTAATTGAGGCCCTGTATGATTACAAAGAACAAGTCAACCTCTGGCAAAGTGGTTCGCTGATAAAAGAACACGAATTTTATTATTGTCATGATAGCGACTGGAGCAATGAATTTAATAAAAATGGATTTTATTTAAAGGATGATTATCGTTATGGTGATGTAATAGATGTTGAAAGTCTTTTCGGTATTTCCATTTATTTGAATGGCATTCAAATTGCGTTTAGTTCAATTTGGAGGCGTAAAAGTGCTGGGTATTTTGCTGAGTGTATTTTTAAAGAAATAATTAATTCAAAACAGTCAACTACCACAGGATTATCTGTGATCACTGTTGTTGTGGGTTGCTTTACAATAGCGAATGAAGAGTGCGTGGGTTGCGAAACCCCAAATAAGATTCATTTTGAAATTTACTTTGGTAATGGTGAGGCACTTTCCGACCCCAATTACAACTCAGACTCTAAACAATGCATTATTTCATTACGTGATTTTCTGGATTATGTTGAAAATAAACTTCCAAGTAAAGATAGCCGTATCTATCCCATAAGCACTCCAGAACAGATAGAAATGGAAATTTACGAATGTCATGCAGTTCTTAATGATCAAAAGAGAAAAAAACATCATCCAGGCATTGAAACTATGTACGCTAGGTAGTAATACGCATTTTTTGGGGAGATTAGGCCGCTGATAATACCTAAGTTCGTCTGGCCAAAAGGGAAGTAGACGTAATAAGGGGCTGTTTCCAAAATTGATGCTGTTTGGGTTATGCTTATAAAGGATAGAACAGATGACTTCCTTCGAGATAATTTCATCAAGAAAAAGCGGTCTGCACAGCCGAGAGAGCTACATCGTCATATGCAATAAAGTGGTCTTCCTTCGGATTTTGGGTGAAAATCCACAGTGGGAGCTTATGACAGCAACAGCAAGTGAAGATGATGGTCTAATTAAAGTTTGCAACAACAGGCCACGTTTGGTTCAAGCTGCATGGCGATTAGGGGTTGAAATCAATACAAGACCGGTAGTTAAGTCTGATTGGAAAGATAGGGAGTACGTAAGCATTTGCGTAATAGATACGAAAAACTCCACTGATGTCGACGCAGCTAGAAACGAAATAGACGCCCTGCTATCTCGATTCTTCGAACTATACGATAGCTACCAATCCGCCGAAATGAAAGGAACGGATGACATGCGCGAACTCTACGATGCCCTAGCAATTGATGGTAACGAGAGCGATGTTTATCTCAGCGATGGCGTTTGGTTAAGTAAGGATGGTTCAATGCACGACCGGGGCCGCTAGGGAGCGGTGAGAATAAGTACCCTCTGACTGCTTGTCAGTCTTATTGTTTGCATTTATACCTTACGGGTCTGGGCGGCAGCCCAGGTGGGTTCAGGGTGGCAACCCTGACAAGGCTCCGGTCTGCGCAGCAGAACACCGTACATTTGCACAGCAAAAATGTACGGTGCAGGAGTGACCTTGCTCTTCTAATTTGCCGATATTTATCGTTGGATCTGAATCGCATCTTTATACAGCATTAAAGGGGGTTCGGTTTGCGCCGTACATTTTCAGGCGCCAACAACTCCCTTCTCTTGCTATTGCAGCCTTCTGCTGCATAGTGGATCCAGTTTATTTCCGAGCAGAATCCAGGGGGATTGATGGTGGCCTTTTCTGGTCAAGCAACACCGCGCAGGAAGTGTTGATGGCCAGAAATCTAGCCACCATGCAAAGATCCCGTTGATGTTGCCAATCCAGTATTCCTTCGGCATGAAACATAACTATTCTGCTCTGCCGTATATCGGATGATTTTCACTTTGGCAACCGGGCGTTGCCTGCTATCGGTCATTGCAGCATAACATCGACTTGCCATTCGTTTATTCTCTGGTAGGTAGGCGGTGGAGACCCCCCATTTTTGCACGTAAGTACGCTTTACGGGACAACCGTAAGTACGCAAATCTTAAACCATACTTACGCGCAGCAAGGCGCGTAAGTATGGGGGTGTGTCGAGGGTACCGAGACCGGAACCCCCGCAGTGAGCTTGCGAACGAAGTGGGGTGGAGAACCCCTGTTGCCTACCGCCTCCGAGATGCCTGCGCACTGACTACCGATGCCAGTTCATCACCAAAATCAAGCTGCTCCACCACCTCCTGCAACCGCTGCACCGGGGTCTGCTTGCCGTAGTGGCGATAGGTAAAGCCTTTCTTGCTGTGGCCTACCAGATCGGCCACCACAGGCTCTGGCGTATCCAGCTGTTGCAGCTCGTCGATGATGGCATGACGGAAACCATAGGCGGTGGGTCGTTGCCCCGCAGCAAAGCCGAGCCTGTTCAGATAGCGGGAGAAACGCCCCTCGAAGTTCTTAGTCCACTCGCCAAACTCGCCCGTGGCTTTGCAACTGAACAGCTGGGTGTGACCCTGCTTGCGCCGCTGCTCGACAAAGTGCAGGAAGCCCAGCGCAATCAGCTTGCTGTGGATGGGCACCAGCCGTTGGCTATTGTCCGTCTTGATCGACTGTGCCTCTCCTTTGTCGGTAATATTGAGGCAGGGAATATGATCCCGGTTCACCACATCCCTGACTTGCAACTGGCAGATTTCCGCTGGCCGTGCCCCCGTGTGCAGCAGTACCAAGGGGATCCAGAAGTCATCCACGTTGTCATAGGCGTGTTGGGTGAAGTTGGGCGAGCTGAACAGGGCCTTGAGCTGGGGCCGCTCCCAACGCTGCCGTGGTGTGGGTTGGCTGCGCTTGACCTTGATCTGGTCGAAGGGATTTTTTGGGGTATATTCCAGCTTCACCGCAAAGCCCAGCATCTGGGCACAGGCTGCCTTGTACTCGCGCACGGTCTTCTCTTTCAATCCCTTGCCCAGCACCTGCATAAAGCAATCGACCTGTTTGAACTTGAGCGCCTGCACGAAAAAGGCTGCGCCAACGGCTTGCACCAGCGCATCGGTGCGGGTCTGGAGTTGCTGCACCGAGCGCGGGGAGATGCCCTCATCGCTCTTGCGCTGGATAAACTCGGCCTGTAGCTGGCTCATCGTCACGGGTAGCGTGACACCTGCATCCCTTGGCTGGCGAGGTTCGACAGGCAGCGATGACGACTCTGCGGACACCAGTACGATTGGGCTGGCGCAGTTTGGCTGTATGAGTGCCGACGGCTCATCCATCTGCCTGTCGGGATCGTGGGATGAGGGTATGAGCGCATCACCCAAGGCAAGCATCCGTTGACGCAGACGAGCCAGATCCGGTTCGAGCAGATCACGAAAGCGGGTAATGGGTTGATCGTTATTGGGTTTGATAATGGCGGTTGGAGAGGCAGCCAGCTTGCCAATCAGCTGCTTGAGGCCATGGGCGGCCACCAGATTGCGCAGCGTGGCCTCATGGCGGTCTTTGGTCAGCAGGGAAAGGCGGATTTCTTGGGGGTAGCCCAACTGGCACAGAGCATGGGGGAACGGGACGCGGGTGTAGTAGTTGCCGTGGCGGTTTTTGAGCAGATAACTCGACATAGTGTGACACCTCGATGTGACACCGGTCGATCTGCAAGGCCCCGAAACGAAAAAACCCAATGAAATTCATTGGGTTGATTCACTTTCAATGTGGCGGTGAGGGAGGGATTCGAACCCTCGATACTATCCACGATTATGTAACCCACTGATTTCATTGCGATAAGATGACTTGTAACATTGCCGACTGTACCACTAGTTTGTACCACTAGACGCATTAGATTACTTACTGCTAAACCCAATGCAATCCATTAACTCAGGGCCTCAAGCTAGCTACTACGGCTCAATTTTTGGGCTGATACTCTTGAAAATATCGTTCTGCTAAAGCTTCAGCCTTGCCTAATTCTTGTTTGTTGAGTTTTTTTTCATGCTCATGGAGCACATGACTACTTACAGAGTCACCATTTGCTGACGCTGTCAATAACCAAGCATACCCTTCAACTAAATTATTCTCACCTAGCAGATAGTAACTAACAGCACGTTGTGCCTGGGCATGACCTTGCTCAGCAGCTTTCCGCCCCCAAGCATAGGCTTGCGTTTTACTCCGAGGAATTCCGTGCCCGTAGTAATACATATTGCTGAGTGCAAATTGTGCATCAATATGGCCTTGCTCAGCGGCCTTTCTATACCACATAACCGCCTGCTTATCATCGACTTGAACAAAAGCCGATGGAGCTTGTTCGGTTAACGGGCCAAGGTCAATCAGAGGAGCTTGATACAAACGTCCCAGTTGATATTGAGCTTGGGCATACCCTTGATCTGCTGCTTTAATGATCAGGTCCACACTCTTTTTTTCATCCTGAGGTATCCCTTTACCTAAAGCATACATCCTAGCAAGCTCATACTGAGCTAGTGCATAGCCTTGGTTTGCGGCGTTACGATACCACTTCACAGCTTGCTTATCGTCTTGGCTTACCCCTTGCCCTTGTTCATACATCCAGCCTAGTGCGTATTGCCCATCAGCTTCCCCCTGCTTGGCGGACTCTTGAATTCGTTGAGCCATTGCGGCATCAATTTCAGTCCCTGCCGCCTCAGTAACCCCGCTCAGAGCTATGCTGACCACTACTAGTAGAGCTGTTAATAATCCCTTTTGGGAGAACATAGAGTTTCCTTTGAACAATGTTTCTAAACATAAACTTGGCGATGGTGGTCGTTACCTCTGACCAACTATTCGATGGACACTCGACACACTGATACCGAGCCGCTTTGCCACTGATGCCTTAGCGATGCCCTGCGATAGGAGATGCAGCACCTCGTCCCGCTTCTCCATCGCTGTCGGCTTGCGGCCCTTATAGACTCCTTTGGCCTTTGCCAAGGCGATCCCTTCCGCTTGACGCTCCAGCATGATTTCCCGCTCGAACGTGGCGATGGCTCCGATCATGGTCAGCATCAGTTTGCCTGTCGGAGTGGCCGTGTCGATGCCCAGATTCTGGATCTGTAATGTTACCCCTTTGGCGTGTAACTGGTCTGTGATCTCCAGCAAGTGCCGGGTGTTCCGGGCCAGACGATCCAATTTGGTCACTTTTAGCACGTCTCCAGAGCGGGCGAATTCGAGCATTGCCTGTAGTTGCGGCCTATCCGTCTTGCTCCCGCTGACCTTCTCCTGAAAAACTTTTTCACACTCCGCCAGAGCTGTCAGTTGCTGCTCCAGCGATTGCCCCGTGGTCGAGACACGGGCATACCCGATGATTGCCATGATGGCCTCCCAATAGGCTCAAGACCCTGCAAGAAAAACGTGTCAAAACTCGAAAACCAACCCATGTGACAGGGGTTGCCGGGGGGCCTCCGGTCTGTCACACGGGCATGGTCTATTGAGCGTCCGGCTCCTTCGGCTGGGGTGGCGGTGTCTGCATCGAGTTGACGGCCTCCTTGATGAGGACGCCCAAGGCTGCCAGCAGTGCCGCCTCCAACGCTTTCAGTAACGGGTTTCCTTGCTGCTCATTCATACGCCTTCTCCTTGCTGGATGGCTCCCGACAAGGGGCCAGATGTGATGTATTCCATGGGGTTCTCCTATGGTGTAGATCTCCATCTCGCTTATACCGGCGTAGGGTCTCAATATTGCCTGCTCGATTTCCTTAAGCTGGTGGGGTTTGGGATTGTTTTTTCAGAGCAGCCAACGGGGCGGGATCGTTGTTATCTTCTTGATTTATCTCCTTCGGGTAGCTGGTAGGTTCCCCCCTCGGTGCAGTAAATGAGTAGTGAATAGGTGGAGTGTCCATAAGTGGATATATAAATCGGGGTGGCACAGCACACACATCGCACACAACCGCCCGAAAAGCCTATGAACACGTTGTCGGATGTGTCGATGAGACTCAAATCGACCAGGCACATCACCCCGAAATGTGTCGATCGACAGTCACTCGCGGCGGGGTCAGACGGTGATAGGCCAGATTGCCGCTATGCCTCTGACTCAACCGCCAGCCAAGCCGCTCTGCAATCGCTTTAAGGTCTCGTCCCGGCTGAGCTGGATATCGCAGATACCCGGCTGGATCGCAGGTATAAGCACTCTGGGCAGATTCTCGCGTGATATCAAGATTTCGGCCATCGCCCGGCTTTGCCATAGCCACCAACAGCCCTTGTAGGTACTCCTCAACGCTCAATATGCGTCCCTGAGTCCGGCAAATGGTAGCCCACAGCTCTTGCTCCTCGTGCCGTATCCTGAGCGGTCTGAGGCCCGTCTGTTGCTCGATGTGGGAATCACGCTGTTGGTCTGCTTGGCGGTTCGCTGGCTCCAGATGATAGGCTTCGTCAAACTCCAGCAAGTACGTTTCCTGCCGGATCGGTCGGTCAAAATATTTTCCATCCGGGTCAAACCACTGCATATCTACGCGAAAATCGACCCGGTATGGGCCGCAAGCGAACTGCGGCGTTACCTCTGTTTGCAAACCCGGCTGCTGTGCTTCAAAAGCAGCAAACAGAGGGGCCAAGTGCTTCACGTAAAACGCGGCCTCATGGCGGCTCTGCCGTTCCTCTCGTGGCAATACTTGCCCAGACAGCCGTTCGATTTCCGCTATCAGCTCCACGTTCAGGTGAGAGCTGGGGCCATAGGTCAGTACCGCCAAGGCTTGCAGGGGGGTCCATGTCCCCAATCCATTATCCGGCTCGGGCATCTCCGGTAGTTCCAGCCCCTCCACCCGTCGGATGTTGTCTATCGCCCGCCTGACATACTGGCTGTACCGCCCATTGAAGCCGGGTATCTGCGAGAGCGTTCCCCGTGGGTTGATGAGCCCATGTGCAGGAGGCCCTATAAAAGTGTCTGTCACGTTCAATGCAGCCTCCTACGACCTCTCTGCCCGATGTTGCCCGTCAGCAGCAGGGATGGGGGCGACTGGGATTGCTTCGATAGCTTCCTGCTTTGTTCTCAGTGGGAAGTCGCCATAGTGGCGTCCTGTGGATGCCTGCCCGGTTCCCTGGCTATGGCCCTCGATAGCATTCTGGGTATCTTCGCGAATGAGAGCATCACGGAAACGAGTGATGGCGGTGTGCCGGAAGCTATGGTTTGGTTGAATATCATCTCGCCCAAGTTTGAGCTTCAGTCGCAAGTATCTCTGCCACCATACCCCAAGCCGCACCGAATACTTCTTCCTCGGCCCCGATTGCTGCAACAATGGGAACAGCCGACCATCGGCAGGCAAGGAGCTAACGTAGTCCAGCAAGCCAAGCGTCAACAGATGGGAATGCACCGGAATATCCCGGTTGCTGCTACGGCTCTTGACGCTCTGATCTTCCCGCAACTCCGCAATCCGGAAGAACCAGATGTTGTCCTGCTGCATCACATCTGCGACGTACAACTGGCATATCTCGCTGACACGAGCCCCTGTGTAGTAGAGGATCAGCGGCACCCAGTAGCGAGCCTCCCCGAAGCGAGGGTGGTCAGAACGCTCGGCAAACAGGGGGGAGCCGAAGATAGTCGTCAGTTCAGCCTCTGTGAAAGTGTGCTCCGGCTTGTTCAGTGGGTTGACCTGACTTTCTGCATACTTAACCCCGTGAGCAGGGTTGAACTCCAGCAGACCATCCTCCACCGCATGGCCCAGAACGGCTGACAAGGCTCGACCCAGTTTCTTGACCGTAGCCCCAGCCAGAAGGGGCAAATTGTGCTCTGCTGCATAGGCGATCTGCTGGCGTAACGGCATGGTGGACACATGGCGTTTAGGGCGAGCTGGCAACTGCTCCATCAGGTTGCGGAACTCGGAAACGTCCCTCTTGGAGATGTCTTCGATGCCCTTATCCCCCACCAGCTCGATGAACCGCTCCACTGCGACCTGATATTCCTGGATGCGGCCCTCGGCCTTCTTCGGCTCTCGCCGTCGGATGGTAGTCTTGTAACGCTCAAACAGGACAGATAGGCGGGTCCCCCGTGGACTGATTGTGGCCACAGTGGTGTCACCAGTTGGAACAAGAGGGATCTCGGGCTGACCGATACGTCTTTGATTGGCGTTCGTTGCGGCATTCTGTATGACCGCTCTGGAGAGGGCCTTGAACTTGCCTGCCAGCAGCTCGGCGAAGGCGACATAGTTGGCCGAACCGACATACAGACGCAGCCCCGTGAGTTGGAATGCCTCGTCGATATAGGGCTTCATCCAGAGCAGGAAGCGAGCAAGCCCTTTCTGCAAGTCACGGGTTCGTTTGGGGTCTTTTTCTTCCTCTAACATGGTCAGGATTTCGGTATAGTCCTCCCAGACCAAACCGTCACCATCCCACACCTGACGGATGAAGCGGCCACGCACATCAGGTTCGTCCAGTCGCTCTATCATCGAGTTGTACCAACAGTCCGCCGCGTTGGAGAGGTCGAGGGGCTGCACAGCTAGATCAATCTTGGCGGCCTCCAGCAGGCTATGTAGCTCATCTAGCACTGGTAGGGCAGCCCGAAGGGCATGTGGCTTACTTTTGGTATTCAGAGAACGCTTGATCGCCCCCTTGTTGATAACAGGGCGGAGTGCTTTGGGGATGACAACACGGGCATACCATGTGCCATGACGGTCTTGGATTAGGTTGCTCATAGACCTCATTTTGTACCACCTTTTTGTACCACCTCGGAAGTATCGGGATGGAAGGGTTGATCACAAAATCGCTATGAAATCAGGAAGTTTTTGACCTATAAAGAAAAACCCCCGCTCGAAAGCAGGGGTTTTCAATGTGGCGGTGAGGGAGGGATTCGAACCCTCGATACGTTGCCGTATACACACTTTCCAGGCGTGCTCCTTCAGCCACTCGGACACCTCACCAAATTTTCACTTCTTTGAAGTGGCTTTCGTAACACGCGATGCGTGCTTCTTGCCAACTTCATCGTGGGCAGCCCTCGGGCACCCCACCAAAGTTCTGTCTGTGATTTAACGTGTTCAGCCAACACGGGTTCGTTGCGCTGCTGCGCTGGAACGGGGCGTAATGTAAGGGATAGGAGCGGGCCGGTCAATCCAATTTTTTATCTTTTGCCACTGATTGCTCAATTAGCGAACCAAGTGACCAAAAAGTTGCCGTTTCCTATCCCTTTCCATCAATTTTCAACCGCTTCGTGCAAATGTTCTCCTCGAATGGCCTCTTCCAGCGAACCGTAGAACTCCAACTCCCCCGCCACCGGGCGCACCTTGCCCCGGGCCAGGGTCTTGAGGGGCTGGAATTGCAATTCAGCCACCTTGAGACGGACCCCCGCCTTGGCCATGCGTTTTGCGAACTGCTGGAAGGCGGTGAGACCGCCAGCATCCAGGATGGAGACCGCCTCCATCTGCAGGATCAGCACCTTGTGATCCCGTACCTGGGCCAGCAACTCGTCGAAGACCCGCTCCGCCGCCGCAAAGAACAGGGGCCCGTTGATCTTGTAGATCAGGGTCTGGGCCGGCACCTCGCTCGCATAGCGCTTGTGCTCCGCCAGGTTGTGCAGCCTGGTCATCTTGGCAATTTCCCGCATGAACAGCAGCGAAGCCAGGATCACCCCGAAGGTGATGGCGATGACCATGTCGAAGATAACCGTGAGAGACAGGCAGACCAGCAGCACCAGCACGTCGGACCTGGGGGCACGGCGCACCAGATCCACCACCTTGTGGGCCTCGCTCATGTTCCAGGCCACCAGCAGCAGCAGGGCCGCCATGGCGGAGAGCGGCAGCCAGGAGAGCCAGGGGGCCAGCACCAGGATGGCGGCCAGTACCACCAGGGCATGGACGATGCCGGAGATGGGCGAGGTGGCCCCGGCCCGCACGTTGGCGGCGGAACGGGCGATGGCGGCCGTCGCCGTGATGCCGCCGAAGAAGGGGGCCAGAATGTTGCCAAGCCCCTGCCCCACCAGCTCGCCGTTGGAGCTGTGCTTGCGACCCGTCATGCCATCCAGCACCACGGCGCAGAGCAAGGATTCGATGGCACCCAGCATGGCCATGGAGAAGGCGGCGGGCAGCAGCCGCTCGATGGCGGCCAGGTTCCACTCCACCGGCGCCCCGTCCGGTCCCGGCAGGGCCCAGGGCATCACCAGGGTCGGCGCTATGGGGGGGATCCCCATCCCCTGGGTGCCATCGGCCAGGGTGTAGCTGAACTTGCTGCCTATGGTGGCCACGTCCACCCCGAACTGATGCAGGCCAAAACCCAGGCCCACCCCCACCAGCACGGCGGGCAGGTGGCCCGGCACCGGCAGCCGCAATCTGGGCCAGAGCAGCAGCACCACCAGGGTGGCCACCCCGACGAGCGTGTCACCCCACTGCCAGCTGGGCAGGGCATGGGCCAGCGCCTGCACCTTGCCCAGGTAGGTCTCAGGCATCTCGGGCACCTGCAGGCCGAAGAAGTCCTTGATCTGCAGGGTGGCGATCACAATGGCGATACCGCCGGTGAAGCCCAGGGTGACCGAAGGCGGAATGTACTCGATGAGGCGCCCGAGCCGCGCCATCCCCATGGCCACCAGGAAGCAGCCCGAGATCAGGGTGGCCATCAAGAGTCCCCCCACCCCGAATTGCTGGGCCACCGGATAGAGGATCACCACGAAGGCGGCGGTAGGGCCCGAGATGGAGAAACGGGAGCCCCCGGTCACGGCGATCACGATGCCGGCGATGATGGCGGTGTAGAGGCCGTGCTGGGGCGGCACGCCGCTGGCGATGGCCAGCGCCATGGCCAGCGGGATGGCGATGATGCCGACCGTGATGCCGGCGATGAGGTCGCGGCCGAAGCGCGCCACGCCATAGGGTTCGTCGATGCAGGATTGGCGCAATGCGATAGCCAGCTTCACGCCTTGTAAGGAAGCTTGATTGTGCATGTCTAGGGTAATACCAGAAGAAGGAGACAAAGGCCGGGGTGAACCGGCACCCGATCATCATCAAGGGCCGGCAGAGCTGTCGACGCGGCGATGGTATCCTGAGCAACCATACCCGAGCCGGCCCGATAATTCGATGGGCGGGATCAAGAAATGGACATGAGCGCGCAATATTGTCGCCTATCCCCTGTATTTGCGCGCCGTTTCCCGCCAACTGCGGCCGCCCTCCGTGCTGTTTCTCCCAAGAAAAACCCTGACCTGCACCTCTGGATGAAGGAGAGGACGCACAGGCGTGCATGTTCCCGCAAGGGCATCTCAAGCTGCTGATTGTGCTGAAAATAGTCCACAGCGACCAAGTTTTGGACAAACAGGCCAAAAAGCCATTTTTTACGCAAGCCATCGGGTTGACACCCGTCCCTCAGGCCATTAATATCCGCCCCGTCTCGACGAGACAGGCAATTCCTCCTTAGTTCAGTCGGTAGAACGGCGGACTGTTAATCCGTATGTCACTGGTTCAAGTCCAGTAGGAGGAGCCAATTCCCTCGTAGTTCAGTCGGTAGAACGGCGGACTGTTAATCCGTATGTCACAGGTTCAAGTCCTGTCGAGGGAGCCATCTTCCAAAGCCCAGCCTTATGGCTGGGCTTTTTCATTTCCCCTGCCCCACCTCGGGGCAAGGGCGGTCGCCTCCCGCCCCCGCATCCCGATGCGCCCGTCCCTTGCCCTCATGGCCTGTTGCCACAAGATGGCGCAGGCTTACCCTCTATGGGGTACCACTCTGGTGCGCCCTGCATTGCCCCTTGATGACATAAATGTCATCCATATGATTTTTCAATAAAAAATTACTGACACTGGCCTCGATAGCGACTCAATTGGCTGGCACAGCCCTTGCACTTTGTGATGTACGCAGGGACGTCACAAGGAGTTGCCTATGCTGCCCATCAAGCCCCCCGAACCCGGTTGTTACGACGAGATGCTGCTCACCGACAACCAGTTTCGCGATCATTACCACGCCTACCTCTCGTGGCTGCACCAGACCGACGAGAAGAGCATAGAGCGCAAGCGTGAAGAGGCCGACCTGCTGTTTCGCCGGGTCGGCATCACCTTCAACGTCTACGGGGATGGGGACGGCGCCGAGCGCCTCATCCCGTTCGACAGCATTCCCCGCATCATTCCCGCCCGGGAGTGGCAACATCTGGACAAGGGGATCCGCCAGCGCGTCACCGCCCTCAATGCCTTTCTGCACGACATCTATCACGATCAGCGCATCCTGAAGGCGGGGGTGATCCCGGCCGCCCAGATCCTCACCAATGCCCAGTACCAGCCCTGCATGCAGGGGGTCGACCTGCACCGGGACACCTATGTCCACATCACCGGGGTCGACATCATCCGCAACCACGACGGTGAGTACTATGTGCTGGAGGACAACCTGCGCACCCCCTCCGGGGTCTCCTACATGCTGGAGAACCGCAAGATGATGATGCGCCTCTTCCCGGAGCTGTTTCACAACCAGCCCATCGCCCCGGTGGAGCGCTACCCGGCCCTGTTGCTGCAGACCCTGCGCGAGAGCAGCCCGGTGGACAACCCCTGCGTGGTGGTGATGACCCCGGGGCGCTTCAACAGCGCCTACTTCGAGCACAGCTTCCTCGCCCAGCAGATGGGGGTGGAGCTGGTGGAGAGCGCGGATCTGGTGGTCAAGGATGGTCAGGTGCTGATGCGCACCACCACGGGGCTGAAAAGGGTGGATGTCATCTATCGCCGCATCGACGACGACTTCCTCGATCCCCTCGCCTTCAACCCGGACTCCCTCATCGGCGTGCCCGGGCTGCTCTCGGTCTACCGCGCCGGCGGCGTGGTGCTGGCCAATGCCATCGGCACCGGGGTGGCGGATGACAAGTCCATCTACCCCTATGTGCCGGAGATGATCCGCTTCTATCTGGGGGAAGATCCCATTCTCAACAACGTGCCCACCTGGCAGTGCCGCGAGCCGGCTGCCCTCTCCCACGTGCTGGCCAATCTGGAGGAGCTGGTGGTCAAGGAGGTCCATGGCGCCGGCGGCTACGGCATGCTTATCGGCCCCTGCGCCAGTCGCGAGGAGCTGGCCCGTTTTCGCGAGCTGCTCAAGGCGCGGCCGGACAACTACATCGCCCAGCCGACCCTCTCCCTCTCCACCTGCCCGACCTTCGTCGACGCCGGTATCGCCCCCCGCCACATCGATCTGCGCCCCTTCGTTCTCACGGGGCAGGAGCTGCGCCTGGTACCGGGCGGCCTGACCCGGGTCGCCCTCACCGAAGGCTCCCTGGTGGTCAACTCCTCCCAGGGCGGTGGCACCAAGGACACCTGGGTCATGGAGGGCAGCCCATGCTGAGCCGCACCGCAAGCGAACTTTACTGGATGTCCCGCCACCTGGAGCGGGCGGAGAACACGGCGCGCATGCTGGACGTCACCCAGACCATGTCGCTGATGCCCTCCATCGACGCCGATCACAGCGAGCTGGTGGCGCCTCTCACCATCAGCGGCACCCATGAGCCCTTCCTGGCCCGCTACGGCCAGGTGAACATGGAGAACCTGCTGCAATTTTTCTGCTTCGACGAGGAGAACCCGAGCAGCATCTTCAGCTGTCTGCGCATGGCCAGGGACAACGCCCACGCCGTGCGGGGCAAGATCCCCGGTGAGGTGTGGGAGAGCATCAATGCCGCCTGGATAGAGATCCGCCGGCGCCGCCAGGCGGGCCTCTCCAGCGGCCAGGCCCAGGAGTTCTTCGACTGGATCAAGGAGCGCTCCCACCAGTTTCGCGGCGCCACCTATGGCACCATCATGCGCGGTGACGTGCTCTGGTTCCTGCGCCTTGGTACCTTCATCGAGCGGGCCGACAACACGGCACGCATCCTGACCGTGAAGTATCAGGTGATCCGGGAGGACGAGGACAGCGTGCGCGAGTTCTACCGCTGGAACGCCCTGTTGCGGTCAGTGGGCGCTTACGAGGCCCACCAGACCCTCTACAAGACGCTCTCCCATGCCTCCATCGCCGAGCTGCTGATCCTGCGCAATGAAGTGCCGCGCTCCCTGCGGGCCTGCCTCGACGAGATGGAGCTGATCCTGGCCCAGATCGAGGGCAACGCCGGTCAGACGCCCCGGCGTCTGACCACCATACTCAACGCCCATCTGACCTATGGCGCCATCGACGATGTCTTTGCCCTCGGCATGCAGGCGTACCTGAGTGATTTCCTCAGCGACATCGGCGCCATCGGCCAGAGCATCCACGCCGCCTACCTGGAGGTATTATGAGACTCATCATCGATCACCAGACCCGCTACCACTATGCCGACGTGGTGCGCCGCAGTACCCAGTACCTGCGCCTGACCCCCCACAGCACGGCCCGCCAGCAGATCCTCTCCTGGGAGCTGGAGCTGCCGGGGGAGGCCACCTGCACCACGGACGGTTACGGCAACATACTGCACGTGCTGAGCCTGGAGTCCCCCCACGAGGGGATCCTGATCCGCGCCCACGGGGAGGTGGAGATCTGCGACGACGCCCCGGAAGATGAGGAGTCCTCCCTCATCTCTCCCTTGAGCTACCTGAGGCCCACCCCCCTCACCCGCCCGACCCCGGCCCTGCAGGATCTCGCGAAGGCCTGCCTGCCAGAGGAGCCGACCCTGGCCGACTTGCAGAGCCTGATGGCACGCATCCTGGTGCTGATGCCCTATCAGCCCGGCAGCACGGATGCCACCTTCAGCGCCGACGAGGCACTTGCTTCGGGCAGCGGCGTCTGTCAGGACCACACCCATGTCTTCCTGACCTGCTGCCGCCACGCCGGCCTGCCGGCCCGGTACGTGAGCGGTTACCTCTACAGCCAGGACAACAGCCACGTGGCGATGCACGCCTGGGCCGAGGTGTGGATCGAAGCGCGCTGGCACACCTTCGACGTCACCAACCTCACCAGCTCCACCAGCGAGCACCTCAAGCTCGCGGTCGGCATGGATTATCTGGATGCCTGTCCGGTGCGCGGCGTGCGCTATGGCGGCGGGTGCGAACAGTTGCAGAGCCAGGCGCAGGTGACCCGCCTGGATGGACAGCAGCAATGAGAGCCGGGATCTCGGCCGCGGGGGCCTGCCCATGACCTATTGCGTTGCCATGTGCCTGCAAGACGGCATGGTGTTTGCGTCCGATTCGCGCACCAATGCGGGGGTGGATCACATCGCCACCTTCCGCAAGCTGCACCTCTTCACCGGGGAAGACAGGGTGCTGGTGCTGCAAAGCGCGGGCAATCTGGCCACCACCCAGAGCGTCATCAGCCTGCTGACGGAGGGGCAGGAGCTCCTTGCCCTCCCCAGCCTCTACGAGGCTGCCGCCCTCATCGGCCAGACCATACGCACCGTCATCAGCCGGGATGGGGGTCAGCAGCAGGGCCATATCAACTTCGGCTGCAACATGCTGCTGGGGGGGCAGATCCGGGGGGAGCGCCACCGCCTTTTCCACATCTATCCGGAGGGCAACTTCATCGAGGCGAGCGCCGACACCCCCTACTTCCAGATTGGTGAGAGCAAGTACGGCAAACCCATCATCGATCGCATCATCCACCATGAGACGCCGCTTCAGACCGCCCTGCAATGCGCCCTCATCTCCATCGACTCGACCCTGCGCAGCAATCTGTCGGTGGGCTTGCCCCTGGATGCCCTGGTCTATCACGAGGGCAGCTTCTCGGCGACGAACCAGCACCGCATCACCGAACAGAACCCCCATTTCGTGGCGCTGCGAAAGGCCTGGGGCGAGGGGTTGCAACAGTTGTTCCAGGGTCTTCCCACCTTCCCCCTCTAGGCCGGGCGGGAGGCGCCAAGGCGCTTTCCCGCTCCTTTCTTTCCGGATATTCTGGCTGCCTTCCTTTTCGATGGAGTTTCCCATGCGCCGCTTCAACGTCATGCTCAACGGCAGCCGGTTGATGATGTTCCCCTTCTATGTCTGCATCCTTATCTGTGTCGCCCTCCTGATGGTGAAGTTCGCCATGCAGCTCTATGTGCTGTGCCGCGACATCATCGACATCCACTATCTGGATCTCATCACGGGGGTACTCACCCTGGTGGACTTCGTGCTGGTGGCCCAGATGCTGATCCTGGTGGCCATCTGCGGCTACGTGCAGTTCATCAAGACCCCGGAGCAGCGAGCAGCCCTCGGCGACAACTGGCTCAGCAAGATCAACTTTGCGTCCCTCAAGCTCATCGTCATCAACTCCCTGGTGACCATCGCCGGCATCGAGGTGCTCAAAGCCTTCCTTGACGACGGCACCGGCAACGAGATCGAGATGAAGTGGTCGGTCATCGTCTTCCTCGCCTTCTCCACCGCGGCACTTATCTATGCGGTGACCGAGCGGCTGGCGGAGCACAAATAGGGCCCGGCGCCATTCAGGGTCTATTCATCAAGAGCCGAATTGATAACTCTTTTCATTACCCTTCCCCCATTGTAAACTTGCCCGCCCCGGGTTGAACCGCCCGGGAGCTGGAGCACCCATGACGAGTCTTTCCCTCTCACCACGACACTGCTGGCAGTGGCTGGCCTATCACCATCAGGCGGCCGAGGGTGCCCTTTATCTGATGTTTTTCTCCGGTCTGCTGCTGTGGGAACCCCTGACGCCGACCTGGTCCCTGGCGCGCTGGAACCTGTTTTTGCACGTTGCCCTCTCGCTCACCCTGTTCCCCTTGCTGTTTGGCGCCTTCTGGCTCTCCCATCGCAGCCTGCTGCGCAAAAGCCGCAAGCCTTTTTTGCGCACCACGGGGCGCATCATCGAAGCCTTGCTGCTGATCTGTCTGGCCAGCGGACTGGTGCTGGTGCTGCACGGCACCCCGGGGGATAGCCTCGGCAACCTTGCCAACTGGGCCCACTGGCTGAGCGCCCTCGCGTTGACGCCCCTGGTGCTGCGCCACGCCTGGCGCTGGACCATCTTGAAATGGCGCACCTGATCTTATGTTGAAGTTGTTGTTATCCCTGATGTTGGCCACCCTGCTGCTGGGGACCGCCTCGGCCCGGGAGATGGGCACCGCCATGATTGCCTATGACGAGGGGAGTGCCCCGCGCCTTGTCACCGCCAACCAGAACGCCGGCTCGGTCACCCTGCTTGAGCGCGATAGCGGCAAGCGACTCAAGGAGGCACAACTAGGTGGCGATCTGCGCCAGCTGGCCCGCGCCGATGACGGCACCCTGCTGGTCACCGACTACAGCGGTGATCGCCTGCTGCTGCTGGATGATGATCTCGACCTGGAAAAGGTGATCCCCACCGGCCATAGACCCTACGGGGTCATTTTCGATGCCAAGCGGCAGTGGTTTTGGGCCACGCTGTTCGAATCAGCTCGCCTGCAGGCCTATGACACAGCGGGCAAGCTGCAGCTGGATGTGGCCACTGCCGAAACCCCGCGCGGACTGGCCTTGACCGACAATGATCGCCTGCTGCTCACCCACACCATGACCGGCCAGCTCGCCATCTATGATCTTGCCAAGCTTGAGAAGGACGCTAAGGGAGCTACTCTGCCCAAGCCCAAGCTCATCACCCTGGCGGAAACCCACAGCGATACCCCGAGCGACTCCCAGGGATTGCCGCGCCTGCTGGACGGCATCGCCCTCTCCCCCGATGGCAGCGAGGCCTGGCTGCCCCACGTGCTCTGGAGCTTCGACCACCCCTTCCAGTTTCAGAGCACCGTCTTCCCGGCGGTCTCCATCATCGATCTCGATGAAGAGAAGGAGCGGGTCGATGAAAGAAAACAGCTCTTCTTGCAGATCAACCTGCCCAGCGTCGGCAACCGCAGCCAGATCGTCTCCAACCCGTTCGCGGCGCGCTTCGCCGCCGACGGCAAGCGGGTCTACCTGACCCTGGCGGGCTCGGAAGATCTGCTGGTGTTCGACCTGTCGCGCAGCGGCAAGCAGAACAGCAACCGCCACCGCCGCAAGAAGTTTCAGGGGGGTGCCAAGGCGACCCAGCTCTTGCGTCACCTGCCGGGCCAGAATCCGCGCGATCTGCTGATCGATGGCGACCACATCCTGGTGCACAACGTCATGGGGCAGGATCTCACCCGTCTCAACACCGGCGGCAGCGGCCCGTTTGCCCGGGTCACCGTCGATGTGCCCCACTTCGCCAAACTGGTAGAGACCGATCCCCGCCCCGCAGCCCTCAAGCGCGGTGAACGATTGTTCAACCTGGGTAATACCGCCGCCAACAGCCGCTTCCCCATGGCGGGGGACAACTGGATGAGCTGCAACTCCTGCCATCTGGACGGGTTCAATTTCACCAACCGCTATCTGATGGCGGCCCATCGCCAGCAGAGCGGCGACAACGCCATCAACGGCCACGCCAACCTCGCCAACATGGTGGCGGGGGACTTTATCGGCGAATACCTGCGCATGACCCAGCAGACCCAGGGCGGCATGGGCCATGACACCCGCGATGGGGCCGAAGCGGTTGACCCCGCGAGGCCCCAGCCCGAGGTGCAGGCGATGATGGAGGATCTGCACGCTTTCGTGACCAGTGACGGCAACCTCCCCTATCTGGCCAACTGGCTGCGGCTCGATGCCCCGCGCAGGGATCCTGCCAAGGCGCCGACCACCCACCCGAAAGAGTGGCTCAACTCCGCCTCCTGCCAGAACTGCCACCAACAGGCGTTCCAGGACTGGAGCGAGAGCAACCACCGGCTGATGGGCAACTCTCACCCCTACTACAAGGTGGTGCAGGCGCTGGCCCGCGAAACCGAAGGGGAGGCCTTCGGCCAGTGGTGCCAGGGCTGCCACATGCCTCAGCAGGTGATGAACGGCCAGACTGATCTGCCCAAGGGCTCCCACATGTTCGAGCAGGGCGGAGCCTCGCTCATTGCCGCCCACCAGAAAGGCGAGCCCGTGGTGGAAGAAGGCACAGGCTGCGTGCTCTGCCATCGCATCACCCGGCTCGAGGATGCCGGCGGCAACAGCGCCTTTACGGTCAATTTGAAAGACCGCGAGAGCTATGTGTTCGAGGATGCCCCGGGCGGCAGCCTCCAGCACTGGCTGGCCGAGCGGCAGATCAACGCCCGCCCCGCCATGCACAAGGCCTCCTACCAGAAGGATTTCTACCGGGACGCGGCCCTGTGCAAGTCGTGCCACAACGAGTTTGCCCCGGGCACCGGCGCCAATATCGTCAACACCTGGGACGAGTGGGAAAGCTCCAGCTTCGCCAAAGCCGAAGATCCCGCCAAACGGCGCACCTGCATCGACTGCCACATGAATCCTACACCTGGCAACGGCGGCGCGCCGGTGGCGGGCCAGTCCACCGAAAACGGCACCGTGAAAGAGCGGCTCTATCGCCACAACTTTACCGGCGCCCAGCATCAGCTGGTGGGGCTGAGAAGTGCAACCCTCGAGCAGGAGAGCCTGGCGCTCTTGCGCTCCAGCGCCACCCTCTCGGCCCGCATTGAAAACCAGAGTGGCCAACCCGCGCTGGTGGTGAGAGTCGCCAATACCGGCGCCGGCCACGCCCTGCCCACCGGGGTCGCCGATTTCCGTGAACTCTGGCTGGAGTTGACCGTCACCGACGCCAGCGGCAAGCGGGTGCTTGAAAGCGGCCAGCCGGTGAACGGCGCCGTCCCTGAGGATGCGCGGCTATTTAGAAAAGTGTTTGGCGATGCCGAGGGCAAGCCGGTGGGGCTCAAGTTCTGGCGTTACGCCAAGCTCCTTGAAGATACCCGCATCCCGGCCGATGGCTGGCGCGATGAAGCCTGGCCGCTACCCGCAGATGCCCGGGGGCCCTTCAAGGCCGATATCAGACTCAATTTCCGCACCTACCCCAAGTGGGTCAATGATGCGGTGCGCGCCGCCGAGCCGAGCTTGCCGGAGCCACCCATAGTGCTACTCAATCGGCTGCAACTGACCCTGCAGCCCCTCCCCGTTACGCCCGATACGGAGCCTCAATCCTGATGTTCGCAAGTTTTCTCATTACCCTGCGCGAGGGGCTGGAAGCCTTCCTGCTGGTCGGCATCTGCCTCTCCTACCTCGCCAAGCTGGGGGCGAGCCGCTACAACAAGTTCATCTATCTGGGGGTGGGGCTGGGTCTTGTCGCCTCCCTTGTCATCGCCTTCCTGTTCCAGGTGGTGGTGAGCCAGTTCGAGAGCGAGCGCTACAACCATTTGCTGATGGCGGGGATCCTGATCTTCGCCACCCTGGTGCTCACCTATATGGCTATCTGGATGCAAAAACAGGCCAAATCCCAAGTGGGGGCCATGACGGCGCGCATCGATGCCGCCATCGACGGTGGCAACCTGTTTGGTCTGGTGCTGCTCGCCTTTCTGGCGGTGATGCGCGAAGGCTTTGAAACCGTGCTCTTCTTCTCGGCCCTGGTCTACTCCGGGCAAGGGGTGGATCTGCACCAGGGGCTGATGGGGGCGCTGGCGGGGCTACTGGTCTCTGTGGTGCTGGTGTGGGGGCTGCTGCGCTCCACCCGCAAGGTGGCGCTGGCCCCCTTCTTCCGCTGGACCGGCCTGCTCATCATCATCATCGCCGCAGGCTTGCTCTCGTCCGCCGTCAACATGTTGCAGGCAGCGGACGTCATCACCTTCTGGACCACGCCGGTCTTCAACATCAGCCACATCCTCGACGATCAGGGGGTATTCGGCACCTTCCTGCGCGCCCTGTTTGGCTACAACGCCTCACCGGCCGGCCTGCAGTTGCTGACCTGGGCCTGCTACCTCATGATCTTTGTCACCCTCTGGCATCGCAGCTATCGCCCCCAGGGGAGCGCCGCCCCGACCAGGGGCTGAGCCCGGGATCACACTCTGTTCGGGAGCCGCGCACAGGCGGGCTCCCCCAGCTATCACGCCGTTTCGGAACACTCATGAACGACAACAACAAGAAGCACATTGCGGTGCTGGGCGCCGGCCCTGCCGGTCTGATGGCCGCCTGGCGCCTGCGCCAGGCCGGTTTTGCGGTCACCCTGTTCGAGCAGGAGCCGGTCGTCGGCGGCATGTGCGCCACCCAGACCTTCAAGGGGCGCGACGGCGAGTATCGCTTCGACTACGGCGGCCACCGCTTCATCACCAAGAACCCCGAGCTGCTCGCCTTTATCGACGAGCTGATGGGGGACGACCTGCTCCACGCCGAGCGAAAGAGCGTCATCCGCTTTGGCGGGCGCACCTATGACTACCCTTTGAACCTGCCCAACCTGCTCAAGACGGCGCCGCTGGCCCTGATGGCCGGTGCGGTGAAGGATCTGCTGCTGTTGCCCTTTGCCAAGAAGCCCACCGATTTTGCCAAGGCGAGCTTTGCCGAGTGGATCCAGAGCCACTTTGGTCGCACCCTCTACCGCCAGTTCTTCGAGGGCTACACCGGCAAGTTGTGGGGCATCAACCCGGACCAGCTCTCCGCCGACTGGGCTGGCCAGCGCATCAGCCTGATCGATCTCAAAGACGTGGCGCGCCGCCTGCTGCCAAGGCGCAACGGCAGCATGTCGGTGCGCACCTATGCCCGCAAATATCGTTATCCCAAGTACGGCTTCGGCCAGATCTTCACCACCCTGGGGGAGCGGTTGGTGGCCGAAGGGGTTGAGCTGAAAACCGGCGCCACCATCACCCGCCTTGAGCAGACCGATGGCCGCATCGAACGGGTGTATTGGAAACAAGATCACGTTGAACAGAGCGAGCGCTTTGATCAGGTGATCTCCACCCTGCCGCTGCCGCTCACCTGCCAGCATCTGGGCTTGCCGTGCGATCTCCACTACCGGTCGCTTCGCTTCGTCAATATGCCCCTCAAACAGGAGAACCTGTCGGACAACACCTGGCAGTACCTCTCCGACCCCCATATTCTGGCGACCCGCCTGCAGGAGCCGCGCCGGCGCAGCCCCTTTATGGCGCCTCAGGGGCAAACATCCGTGATGCTGGAGATCCCCTGCAATCCGGGGGATGCCACCTGGCAGGCACCGCTCTCTGATCTGCGCGGTCGGGTCACCGCCGATCTCGCAAGCCTCGGCGTCGATACCCAGAAGCTCGGCGATGAGACTTTTGAAGCACGCAGCGAGTACGCCTATCCGCTGATGGATCTGGGTTATCAGGCCCGCCGCAACGAAGCCATCAAAGCGCTGATGCCCATCACCAACCTCATCATGACCGGCCGTCAGGGGACATTCCGCTACATCTTCACCGACACCGCCATGGAGATGGGGATGATGGCCGCCGACATGGTGATCGACGGGGTGGACAGACGTCACGCCATCTTCAATCATCGCAACGAAAATACCGTCATTGAAACCCAGAGCGTGGCCTGACCGCGCCATTGGCATAAGTAAGGAGAACAGGATGACCATCCGCCCGGGTTTACTTGCCCTCACCCTGCTGCTGACCCTGAGCGGTCAGGCGCAGGCTTACTCCTACGCCGCCGCCGGCAAGGAGCCGCTGATCGACGCTCGCGAGGCACTGCTGGGCACAGCCACTGACGGCAAGGATGCCAGCGCCACCTTGAGCGAGATTGCCGAGGAGCTGACCTATCTGGAACAGCACCACCAGGTGGAGCTGCAAACACCGCTGGCCGCCGCCATCAAGGCCAAAGACGCCGCAGCCACCGCCGCCCTGCTCAACCGGGCCTACAAGGCGGAGATCGAGCGCCGCCTCGAGGGGGCCAGCCAGAACCTTGGCGACTACCAGACCGCCAAGGTGCTGGTGGTCAAGAGCAAGCGCTTCCTCGACTTGATCCTCCCCTCCCTCGATGAAGGGGATCGCAAGGCCGCCGAACAGGCGCTGGCCAAGGTGCTCGATGCCATCGGCAACCCGGGAGTGTTCGGGGTGGGTGCCAAGCCCGCCGACGCCGCCGCCTTTGCCACAGCGGAAAAAGCGCTGATGGCCGTGCTGGCGCCGCTTTGATGACCTCTCATCGATGATGACGACCCCCCTCATCCCCACCCCTTCTCCCGCAAGGGGAGAAGGGGGGCGTCATCACGGCCGATTACGCTTCGCTAATCGACCCTACTTGCTGATCCTGCTGCAACTGGCCTGGCTTGGCTGGCTGCTGACCTTCCCCGTGGCGCTCGATTCCGACGATGCCCTCAACTTTGCCCACGGGGTGGTGCGCTTCAGCGTGCTGGAGTTCTCTCCCCACTTTCCAGGCTACCCCGCCTTTATCTGGCTGGCGCGGCTGATCAATCTGGCGGTGGACGAGCCGGCCCGCGCGGTGCAGGGGGCCAGCCTCTTGGGGAGCAGCTTGCTGGCGCCGCTCGCCGCCTCCCTCGCGGCCAGATTGTGGCAGCGGCCCAGCCTGCTGGTGCCGGTCTGGCTGCTGGTGCTGGCCCTGCCGCTCACCCCGACGCTCGCCCTCTCCGGCCTGTCCGACGGGCCGGCGCTGGCCGCCTGGCTGGGCGCGCTCCTGGCTTTGCAACAGCGCAAGATAGCGCTGGCGGGTCTGCTGTTGGGCCTTATGCTGGCGCTGCGTCCCTCCTACTTCGTGCTGGCCCTGCTGCCCCTTTGGCTGGGGATGGCGCAGCAGGGCACGCGCGTCAGGTTTGTGCTCCCCATCGCGCTGGTGGGGCTAGCCTGCCTGCTGTTTGTCTGGCAGGCCGATGGCTGGGCCTATTTCAGCGAGGGGCGGCGCTTTACCGACGGCCACTTTACCCTGTGGGGCAACACGGCGGCAGCCCACGGGTATCGACTGCTGAGCTGGGCGAATACCTTCAACGATCAGCTCACCCCGCTCTGGCCCCTCTTGATGGGGGCCTTGCTGGTACTGCCACTCTGGCTACGGTCAAAGGATCACAATCCAGCCCCCTCCGTGCTCTGGCCCCTCTACTGGCTCGTTCTGCTGCTCTGGACCCTGGTTGGCCAGAATCCGGACAATCCCCGTCATCTGGCGCCCATCACCCTGCTCGGCCTCGTGCTGCTGGCAGGCTGGCTGCCACACCGAGGAGTTGGGCTGGTCGCGTTGGCCGGATTGCTGCTGCTCGCGGTGACCTTCACCCCACCTCGCCCATCCGCCATGGTGCAGGCGGCCAGAGTCGCCGAAAAAAACTGCCCGGCGCTGGTGACCCAGTGGGGAGTGAGGCTGCTTAGGGAAACCACAACCCTGCCCGTCACCGACGGCTGGTACCGGGGGGATGCCGCCCTTGCGCTCACCCAGGGGGCCTGCCGCCTCAGCCGCCGCCCCCTGGGGGCAGAGGCGCTACCAGGCCCTTATGACACCCTCTGGTTTTCCCCCCGCTTTCACGCCGAACCCGGCCTCTGGCTCGCCCTGCCCCGCTGAACCGGGCGCTTGCGAGGGCATCGCACGACTCGTCTACACTCACAGCCGGGTCTGTCAGGAACCAGTGCAATGGAAAGAAACACGAGCGGAACCGGGGAGGGGATCCGGGTCGCGCTGGCCCTGTTGCTGGCCTGCGCCCTGCTGATGCTGCCGCTCTGGTGGCAGGGGGGCAGCCAGGGGCACGATCTGTTCCACCACCTGCTATCCGGCCACTACTTTGCCCGCCAGCTCTGGCAGGGCGAGCTCTATCCCCGCTGGCTGATGGCCATGAACGGCGGCTTCGGCAGCCCCACCTTCTTCTTCTATCCCCCGCTCCCCTACTACGTCAGCGCCCTCTTTGCCGGGCCCGGTGCCCACCCCCAGCAGGCCATCTACCCTTTACTTGGCAGCGCCACACTGGCCCTGCTGCTCTCCGGGGTGTTTGCCTATCTGTGGCTGCGTGCCACCACGCCCCCTGGCCGGGCCCTGGCCGCCAGCCTGCTCTATCTGGCGCTGCCCTATCATGTCGCCATGGATCTCTATGCCCGCTTCGCCCTGGCGGAGTTCTGGGCCTTCGCCTGGGCTCCCCTTATCCTGCTGGGGCAGGATCTCGCCCACCGCGGACGACCTCAGGGGTTGCCCCTGCTGATCCTGGGGCTGGCGCTGCTGGCCTTCTCCCACCTCCCCAGCCTCTTGCTCATGATGGGGCTGGTCACCTTGCGCGCCTTCTGGTTCGCCAGACGCACCCGCACTCTGACGCCCTGCTGGCAAGCCCTCGGCGCCCAGGGTGTGGGGCTTTGCATGGCAGCCGCCCTGCTGCTGCCCGCCCTGGCGGATCAGGGGGCCATCTCCATGGAGCTGATGCGCGGCGGCATGTTCGACTACAGGCGCAACTTTCTCGACCGCCTGCCCAGCGCCTGGGAGGACTGGCGTTTTCGCGGTCACCTGGCGTGGCAGAGCATGCTGACCCTGGTCCTGCTGCTCATCGCCTGGGCCGCCGCCCGGGAGCCGCGCCACCCCGAGCTGCTGTGCTGGGGGGCGATCGGCGTCGTCGCCTTCCTGATGATGCTGCCCCCGAGCCAGCCTCTCTGGAGCCTGCTTCCCCCCTTGCAGCGGGTGCAGTTTCCCTGGCGGCTCAACCTGGTGCTCGCCCTTGCCACGGTCGCCGTGGTGGCGCTCGGCACCCAGCCCCATCGTCTCTGGCAGGGGCTCTGGTGGGGAGTATTTCTGCTGACCCTCCTCTCCACCCTGGCCTATGTACGTCACGCCCCCCTCACCCAGGCCCCCGAACGAGAGGCCATGGCATTCGAGTTCGACAGCAAGCGCAGTGCCCGGGAATACAGGCCAAGGCAGGTGCCGGGGGGCATGTTCGCCCCGACCCTGCTCGCCTGGAAGGAGGAGTTCCAGCCGCCTGTCAGCGCCGAACCGCCAGGCGCGAGCTGGAGCCTGACCCGCTGGCAACCCCGCGCCCTGGCGCTGGAGGTCAAGGCCCGGGTGCCGACCCGGCTGGTCCTGCACCAATACCATTACCCCGGCTGGGAGGCCCGCCTCGACGGGCACCTGGCGCTGACGGTGAGCGCCAATCGCCAGGGGTTGATGCAACTCTGGGTTCCGGCGGGCCACCACAGCCTCACCCTGACCCTGGCGGCGCGCTGGCCGGAGCGCACCGGCAATGCCCTCTCCCTGCTCGGATGGCTTGCCTGGCTCTGGCTGCTCTGGCGCCACACCAGACAAAAGGGCATCGGGCAGGATGCACCTGATCGCGCCCGCCAAAACTGATAGACTCAACACCTGCCTCTTAACCCGGCCCAGCCCACGACTCGGATACCCTATGCCCCAAGCCAGCTCCCTCTCCCCCCGTTTCCTCTTCATCCTGCTCGGCGCCCTGGCGGGCCTGACTCCGCTCGCGGTGGACATGTATCTGCCCGCCATTCCCGCCATCGCCCGGGATCTGGCTACCAGCATCGACGGCGCCCAGCTCACCATCAGCGCCTTCCTGGGGGGCTTTGCCATCGGCCAGCTCTTTTACGGGCCGCTCGCCGACAGCTTCGGCAGAAAGCCGGTGATCCTGGCGGGCCTGACGATGTTTGCCGTGGCCTCCGTGGGCTGCGCCATGGCGGACTCCCTGCCTGAGCTCCTCGCCTGGCGCATGTTGCAGGCAGCTGGCGGGGCGGCTGGCTCGGTGGTGGTCAACGCCCTGCTGCGAGACCTGTTCGAGAAGGATGCGTTTTCCCGCGCCATGTCCTTCGTCATCCTGGTGATGACCCTCGCCCCCCTGGTGGCCCCCGTGGTGGGGGGGTACATCAGTGCTCACAGCGACTGGCGGGTCATCTTCTGGCTGCTGGTGGCCATCAGCCTGCTCATCTGCCTGGTGATGCAGTGGAAGATTGAGGAAACCCTCAAACCCGAGCACAAGCAGCCCCTGCGACTCGGGCAGGTGCTTCGCAACTACTGGGGGGTGCTCTCCCACCGTGGTGCCATGGGCTATGTGCTGTGCGGCGCCCTGTCGAGCTCCGGCATGTTCGCCTTCCTGAGCGCATCCCCCTATGTCTACATCGAGTATTTCAAGGTGCCGACCGAGCACTACGGCTGGCTTTTTGGCCTCAATATCCTGCTGATGATGGTGGTCACCTTCGCCAACAGCCGGCTGGTGAAAGGGGTGGGTGCCGAGCGCATGCTGCGATACGGCCTGACCGTGCTGCCGCTCGCCGGGGCCCTGCTCATCTACAACGCCTGGAGCCAGACCGGGGGCCTGTGGGGCATCGTCATCCCCGTCGTGCTCTTCGTCGGCCACATCAGCCTGGTGGGGGCCAACGCCATGACCGGCCTGATGGGCCACTTCCCCCAGTCCGCAGGCACCGCCTCGGCGCTGGCGGGTACCCTGCGCTTTGGCCTTGGGGCCCTGGTGGGGGTACTGGTCAACCTCAATCCCCCCGAATCGCCGCTCCCCATGGCCATCGCCATCGCCGGTTGCGGCCTGGGGTCGGCCCTCAGTTACTGGCTGCTGAGCGGCAAGCGCGTCCCCTGATGCCTTGCAATGAAAAAGCCCTGTCCATGGACAGGGCTTTTTGCATCGGGGCGCAGGCCTCAGTCATCGGTCTGCAACCCGCTGCGCGCCAGGATCTCGCTCTCCAGCCCATCCAGGCTTAGCTGGTTCTTCTTGCGCCAGTAGGCCTCTATCCCCTCCTGCCCCTGGCGTGCCGACCAGTTGGCGAGATCCTCCCTGTCTCCCTGATAGTCAAACAGGGGCACCGACATGCCGCACGACGTCTGGACCCGTTCAATGTCCAGCAGGAAGATCTGGCGAGCCGCGACGCTTGGGGGGAACAGCGCCAGCAACGACGGCCACTACGGATCAGTGCGGTGCAGCACCCGTGCCTGGCCATAGGCCCGCAGAATAAGCGGCGCCCCCTCGAAGGCGCAAAACATCACCGTCATGCGCGGCTGTTGCAGCACCTGGGCCGCGGACTCGTTGCCGCTGCCGGTCAGGTTGAGCCAGGCCAGGGTGTGGGCATCGAGGACGCGCAGTGAATCCCCGCCCTTGGGGGAGAGATTGACCGATCCCTTCGCGGCCGCCGTACCGACGAAGAAGATCTTCTGCCCCTCGATAAAGGTGACATGGCGCGGCAAAAGCGCCTCGAACAGTTGTCCCATCCTGCCTCTCCCTGGTGCCTGGCACCGGGTTGCCTAAAACAGGGCGCTGTTGAGCCACAGGTGCGCCCCTATGCCGACCATATAACCAAGCAAAATGGCAGGCAACCACTTGAGGTGCCCGACGAAGGTATACATGCCCCTGGCCTGGCCCATCAGGGCCACCCCGGCGGCGGAGCCGACCGAAAGCAGACTGCCCCCCACCCCGGTGGTCAATGTCACCAGCAGCCACTGCCCCGTGCTCATCTGCGGCTCCATGGAGAGCACGGCGAACATCACCGGAATGTTGTCGATCAGGGCGGAGAGCAGGCCGATGGTGACGTTGGCCAGGGTCGGATCGCCACCGTCATAGAGGAAATGGGATGCAAGCGCCAGATACCCCATAAACCCGAGGCCGCCGACGCACATCACCACCCCGTAGAAGAAGAGCAGGGTGTCCCACTCCGCCTTGGCAATCTTGTTGAACACATCGAACGGCACCACCGAGCCCTGACGCAGCAGCCTGGCCTCGTCCCCGGTGCGCTCATACAGCGCCCGTGCCCGGGCCAAGGTAACGGGCTGGGTCTTTCGCAGATAGAAACTGAAAAATTGCAGGTAGCCCAGCCCCATCATCATGCCGAGCACGGGGGGCAGCCCCAGGAAATGATGGCAGGCGACGGCGGTCACTATGGTGAGCACAAAGAGCAGCACGATGACAACGGCGCCGCGCCTTGGCACCACCATCTCGCCCGGCATGGCGGGCACCAGACGGGGCACCATCAGGCTCATCAGGGTGGCCGGCACCAGGAAGTTGAGCAGGGCGGGGATGAAGAGCAGCAAGAACTGCTGGAACGGCACCTTGCCCGCCTGCCACACCATCAGGGTGGTGATGTCGCCAAAGGGGCTGAAGGCGCCGCCCGCATTGGCCGCCACGACGATGTTGATGCAGGCCAGGTTGATGAAGCGGCGCTCCCCGTTGGCCACGTTGAGCACCACTGAACACATCAGCAGCGCCGTGGTGAGGTTGTCCACCACGGGGGAGATGAAAAAGGCGAGAAAACCGGTGAGCCAGAAGAGCGTACGCAGGCTGAAGCCCGCTTGCACCAGGCGTACCCGCAGCACGGCGAACAGCAGTCTGTCCTCCATGGCGTTCACATAGGTCATGGCCACCAGCAAGAAGAGCATCAGCTCGGCATACTCCAGCAGGTTGTGGCGAAAACCAGCCTGAACCAGCTCGCTGTGCCCCTGCCCCGTATAGACCAGGCCGATGGCTATCCAGATGATGCCGGCGGCCACCAGCACCGGCTTGGACTTGCGCAGCTTCAGGTACTCCTCGGCCATCACCAGGGCATAAGCCAGGGCGAAGATGGCGAGGGCGAAGAGCCCGACCCCGCTGTGGGTCAGATCGAGGGGGCCGTTGCCCGCAGCGGCGGGGGCACTGAGCAGGGCCGCCCCGGGCACGAGGCGAAGGAGTCCAGACATGGCGGCATCTCCTGGCAGGCGTCTGGCATTGAGGCTAGCAGCCCAAAGGGAAGCCGCCCTCCTTGTCATCCTGATGAGCGGCCCGCCGCGGGCACTCAGGCAAACATGAGCGAGGCCCGTTGCCAGGCCCCGTCATCAGGAGGTCTTCTTGCCAAAACCCGATTGCTTGAGGGTGTAGCCTGCGCTGTTTTGCCAGGCATCCAGCCCGCTTCGGTTGTTGCCCGCCACCAGGCTCGCGGCCAGGCTCGGGCTGTTGAACAGCTGATCAGCGGTAAAGATGAAGCCCCCTTCGGGGTGGGGAACGAGCACCCCCTTGCCCAGCAGCTCCTGGCGCAGCTCGATCACCGCCTCGCGCAGGGAGGCCGCATCCTCGCCGTTGGCGGTGGAGCCCGCCTGGACCATGAAACCGGGGTTCTGCCGCTTGCCCACCGGATAACCATGGGCCTCTGCCCCCTTGCCGTTGAAGTGGTAGAGCTCGCGCTCCCCCGGCTTGTTGTCGGAGAGGGCCTTTTGCAGGGTCATCAGCTCGTTGTAGATATCGATGGGGACCACGGCAGCCTGCTTGACGCCCTTGCTGTCGACGATAAAACTGACTTGCTTGTGTAACATCCTTGCTCATCCTGTGACCCATGGAAGGCCCTATTCTAACCACCTCAGGCGAGCGGGATCCAGCGAGGATCCCCATCCCTTTTGCAGGCGCGATCACTAACTGGCATAGTGACGGACATTGTGAAAGCCATTGACCATCAAACGGTTATCCCATGCTTAGCCTGCGCAACCTCAGTAAACGCTTCGCCAACGGCGGCGAGACGCTCCCCCTGTTTGAGGGGCTGGATCTCGCCCTCACCCCGGGGGAAACCTGCCTGCTGCTGGGGCAAAGCGGCTGTGGCAAGTCCACCCTGCTCAACCTCATCGCCGGTCTCATCGCCCCGGACGAGGGGGAGATCTGGCTGGAAGAGACCCGCCTCGACACCCTGCCGACAGACGAGCGGGCCCGCCTGCGTGGCCGCCATTTCGGCATCGTCTATCAGGATTTCAACCTGCTGCCGACCCTGACCGTGGCCGAGAACCTCGCCCTGCCCCTTCAGATAAACAACCTGCCCCAGGACGATGGGCGCCTCGATGCCCTGCTCGCGCGCCTTGGCATGAGCCACAAACGCCACGCCTGGCCGGAACAGCTCTCCGGCGGCCAGCGCCAGCGGGTGGCGCTGGCCCGCGCCCTCATTCATCAGCCCCGTTGGCTGCTCGCCGACGAACCCACCGGGAGTCTTGATGAACACAACGCCGAGCAGGTGATGGCCCTGATGATGGCGGCGGTGCGCGATACCGGCGCCGGTCTCTTGCTGGTGAGCCACAACCCGGGCTATGGCGACCTGGCGGATCGGGTGCTGCGCCTTGAAGGGGGGCAGCTGGTCGAGCTCAAGGGGCGCCGCCATGGCTGACGTCTGCCGGGGGGCCTGCTGATGTTGCCGCTCAAGGCGCTGCTGCGCCTCTATCGCGCTCACCCCTGGTTGCTCTTGATGAGCCTGGCCGGGCTCACCCTCGGGGTCACCCTGGTGGTGGCCATCGAGCTCTTGAACCACAGCGCCCGCACCAACTTCGTCGCCGCCCGCAGCCAGCTCGCCGGGGAGGCCAACTACCGCCTGGCCCCCCAGGGTGGCCTGGATGAGCAAGTCTACGTGAGGCTGGTGCGAAGCCAGCCGAACCTTGACGCCATGCCAGAGCTTCACGCCTGGCTCAAGGACGAGCAGGGGCGCAGCTTCCAGTTGCTGGGGATGGATCTCTTCAACCCCGGCCCCCTGCGCCGCCTCTTTGGCGATGCGCCAGACAGCCAACCCGATGTCTCGTTGAATCGCGCCGACAGCGTCTGGCTGGCCGCCCCCGAGGCGAGGCGCCTTGACTGGCAACCGGGCCAGTCGCGAACCTTTGTGCTGGGGGATGAGGGGCAACGCCCCCTGACCCTGACCCTGGCGGGCACCTTCGAGCCCGGCGCCGTCCCCATGGAGCGGCTGCTGGTGACCGACATCGGCCTTGCACAGCCGCTGCTTGGCAAGGCTGGCAGACTGGATCGCATCGTCTTCAAACTCAGCGAGCAAGAGGCCAATACCTTGCAAAGAGCCTTGCAGGCGGCCCTGCAATCCTATGCCCCCCATCAGCCCCTCTGGCTTGAGCCCATCAGCCCGGCGCTCGATGCCAGCCAGCTCGGGGACGCGCTGGCCCTGAACCTCACCGCCCTCTCCCTGCTCGCCATGGCGGTGGGATTGTTTTTGGTGTTCAACGCCCAGCGCTTCGTGCAGAGCGTGCGCCGCCCCCTGCTCGCCCAGCTCATCATCCTCGGGATGCCGCCGCGCCGGGTGCTGCGCTGGCTGACTCTGGAGATCCTGATCCTCGCCACCCTCGGCACCCTGCTCGGGCTGCTGCTGGGGAGCCTGCTGGCCCTCGCCCTGATGGGGCAGCTCACCCAGGCGCTGGCCGACCTTTATGGCCCCAACCCCATCGACCTGCTGCGCCTCTCCCCGACGAGCCTTGGCAAGGCGCTGGTGATTGGCCTTCTGGGGATGCTTGCCGCCAACCTGCCCGGCTGGTGGCAACTGCTGCGCCAATCCCCCCTTGAGCTGCGAGAGGGCAACAGTCGCCCGCCGGCTCATCCCTGGCAACGCCGGGGCCTTGCCATTGCCATCCTGCTGCTGTGCGCCCTGTTTCTGTGGCAGCCCTACACTGGCCTTGGCGGCGCCCTCTTCGTGGCCGGGGGCTGGCTGCTCGCCATGGCCCTCGTCCTGCCCGATGCCCTGCGCGCTCTGCTAAGGCGACTGCGTGGGCGCGGCCCCCTCACCGCCCGGCTCGGGGTAGCCGAGACCCAATACCATCTGGATCGCACCGCCATCGCCGTGATGGCGCTGCAACTCGCCATCGCCGCGGCCATCGGCATCGGGGTCATGGTGTCGAGCTTTCGCTCAAGCGTGGAGATCTGGCTCGGCCAGCGCCTCGCCGCCGATCTCTACGTCACCGCCCCCAAGGGGGTGGCCGGCAGCAAGGGCGCGCTGAGCGAGCAGACCCTCGACACCATCCTCGCCGCCCCAGAGGTGAGCGCCGCCTCCCGCCGCGCCGTGCTCCCCGCCCGCTGGCAGGGCCATCTCATCGAGTGGGCGCAGATGGACTTTATTCCCGAGCTCAAAGCCGCCTATCCCCTGCTGGCCGGGCGCTGGCCCGCCACCCCCGACGAGGTGCTGGCCAGCGAACCGCTCACGGTGCGCCTCGGGGTTAGGGTGGGCCAGCGCCTCGAGGTAACCAGCGAAGGGGGGCCGAGAGCCTTCACCGTCACCGGCGTCTATCAGGATTACGGCAGTGACAAGGGGCAGATACTGCATGCCTTCGAAGGGGGCAAGGTGCAATCCCTTGCCCTCTTCAGCCCGGACCCCGAGCACCTTGGCGACAGGCTCAGGAGCAAGTTTGGCGAGCGGGTGAACCTCTTGCCCGCCCCCGCCATCCATGCAGCGGCGCTCAGGGTGTTCGACCAGACCTTCGTGGTGACCGAGCTGCTGAAACTGCTGATCCTCGGCATCGCCTTCGTCGGCATCGGCTCGGCTTTCATGGTGCTGGGGCTGGCCCGGCGCGGCGAGTTGCAGACCCTGCAGAGCCTTGGCTTGAGCCCCCGCCACTGCCGCCGGTTGCTGGTGTGGCAGGGGGCGGGTCTGGGACTGCTCACCGCGCTCCTGGCCCTGCCGGTGGGCTATGGCCTCGCCTGGGTGCTGATCGAGGTGGTCAACCCCCGCGCCTTCGGCTGGCGCCTCGCCTTCGAGGCCGCCCCCTTGCACGCCGTCACGGCGCTCCTGTTCGCCCCCGTCTGTGGCGCGCTCGCCTCCTGGTATGCCGCAAGGAGAGTGGTATGAAAGATTGGTTGGCGCACTGGCTCAGCCATGGCTTGACGTTCCCATTGACCAGATCTCTGTCACCGCCCCTGATTCAGCGCAGAGAAGCGCACAGAGCTGCCGCGAACCATCCCCTCTCCCTTCGGGAGAGGGCCAGGGTGAGGGGAATCTTGTCCTCTTTACGGACCCTGTGGCTTGCAGCCCGCTTGATCCCGCTTGTTGCCATAAGCGGCCACGCGCAGGCCAGCGATCTGGGGAGCATCCTGGGTGGCGGTAGCGATCACTTCAAAAAGGCCCTGCCGGGTCAGTCCATCCGCCTACCCGCGGATCACGCTGCCCACCCCGACTACCGCTCCGAGTGGTGGTATCTCACTGGCAACCTGAAAGACGAGCAAGGGCGCGGCTACGGCATGCAGTGGACCCTGTTTCGCCAAGGCATCGAGCAGGGGATCACTTCAGAGAACCCCTGGCTCACGCCTCAGCTCTGGCTGGCCCAGTTCGCCATCACGGATGTGAGCAAAGGCAGCCACCAGCAGGACGAGCGCACCAGCCGCCAGGGGCCGGGGCTCGCCGGTGCCAGCGGCGGTCAGTATTGGCTGAAAGAGTGGGTGTTAGCCTCTCAGGGCGAAGCGCTTTTTCCCGCCACCCTCAAGGTGCAGAGCAAGGCGGGGGATCTTGATGTGAAGGTGAGCGCCGCCAAGCCCGCGGTGCTGCAAGGCAAAGCGGGTTACAGCGAGAAGAGCCCGGGCAACGCCTCCTTCTACTACTCCTACCCGCGCCTGACCATCAGCGGCACCCTGACCCTGGATGGGGAGACCCGCAACGTCAGCGGTGAGGGGTGGTTTGATCACGAGTGGAGCAGCTCGGTATTGGCCCAGTGGCAATCGGGCTGGGACTGGTTTTCGCTGCAGTTTGAAGATGGCCGCGAGCTGATGCTGTTTCGCCTGCGCACCAAATCAGGACGTACTGAGCCAGAAAACCGCTACGGCATCCTGATTGAACGGGACGGCAGCAGCCGGGTACTGAGCCCTGAGCAGATCCGCCTCACCCCCGGCAAGACCTGGCGCGGCCCCAAGGGGCAAGCCTACCCCATCGAGTGGCAGCTGGCAGCCGCCGATTTGAACCTGACGATCCGTGCCCGCCAAGCCAATCAGGCCATGACGGGACGCTTTGACTACTGGGAGGGGGCGGTATCCGTCTCGGGAGATGCCAAGGGCGTCGGTTATCTGGAGATGACGGGGTATTGAGCCAACTGCGTGCTCTGTTTGTTCACTTTCCCTGCTTTATCTCTGTGGGGCCACCCAGTCCTAAATTACCGTATCTGCGATTCGGTTGTTTGGCGGGTCTGGAGCGCCATATCCATAAACCCTACTACAAACCGCCTGCCTTCCCCGATTTCTGATCTCCATCAAAAATACGTGCCAAATCTCTCCCCCAGTAAAACGTTTCACTCAACAAGTTGAGTTGCGCTTGGTAACCTACTCATCCGGCCCTCAGAGATTCAAAGACAGCCAGGGAGTGGTAATGGTTCAGCCCTATGCCATAAGGCTAACATCAGCACACAGGGAGCTGTAACCCCGTGCGGTAGCTATCCATTAATAAATGTCTAGATTACTAAACATCACGCCTAAATAATGTCTACCTCTCCTGACAACTCTCAGCACAGACCCATAAATATGACTAAGATACCTAAAAGAGACTTTGTTTTTCGAAAACATATGTCAATTGGCGAAGTTGATGCTGAAAATGACTCGCTATTTTTACATGATTGTTTTTTTGACACAGGTGACTATGATGTTTTGGAAGATACATACTCTTCACAATGCATTGTTTTAGGTCGAACAGGCTCAGGCAAGAGTGCATTACTTGAGAAATTAGAAAGCTCTAATGAGCGAGTCATTAGAACAGGGCTGACGCATCAGTGTTTATACTTTGAACAACCCCATACATTCGAACAAATATTGTTCATTCAGACAGCAGAGCCTGCGCTTGTTGGCCATGCTTAGATTACGTGATTTGTTTTGCTTCAGCATGTTCAGTATCCACTGCCTGATGACCGCTAAGTTTTCCCCAGCGAAGCCCGCTCTGGCCTGAAGTTGATCCTCTCCGAACGCAATATCTAAAGTCCAGTGCAGCAGATTTTCTACCGACCAGTGCGCTCGGGTTGCCTTCAGCGCTGAGGTGGCATCCAACGCTCGGCTACTTATATAAAATCTCACGAAATCATAGCCTTTGCCATTTTCAATTCGCTCAGCCTGCACGGCTATGATCGTCTTCGCTTTCCACTGCTGGCAAACTGGCATGCTTTCATCAACCACCAGAACCCAACAACGTCGATGCTCTTTTCGCCCATGTTCTGAGTCAAATTGTTCAGTAAAGCCGTGCCCCGAAACATCGCTTTCATTCTTATCCCAATACGCTTGGAACTGTTCTTTTACTTCAGTATTGAGGCTAGGTTGGTTGTCTTTCACCGCAAGCAGGTAATCCCCCGACTTCTTGAGGATGGTGTCAGCAATTTTGACCTGTGTACCCATTGCATCAATACTGACCAAACACCCTTTTAATTCAAGAAGTTGGAGTAGCTCAGGTATTGCCGTGATCTCGTTAGATTTGTCAGCGACTTTTTGCTGGCCAACACACATTCCCAGCTCAGTTGACCAGACATTGACCATATGAACAACGTTGGCTCCTCGCCCTTTAGCGGTAGCACGAAGAGCTTTACCATCAACCGCTAGTTGGCCAACCAGTTTTTCATCGCCCATGATGTCGCCGATCCACGCTTGAAAAATGGATTTCAGACTGGCGGGAGGCAGAGTGGCAAAGATGCGGTTGAATGTATCGTGTGATGGAATGCCGCCAGGCAAGCGCAGCCAGCGCCGGAACCATGGCTCTCGCTCTTGAGCAAACAAGGTAATCTCGCTCCAAGTATCAAAACCGCACATCATGGCGCAAATGGCCATGAAAACAACCTCTGACAAGATATGTGAGCACTTGGCCTGATTGCGTGGGTCTGGGATTGATTCAAGGTAGTCGAGCAAAGACTTCTGGGCCATAATAATAAACAGTTGGTTAAGATCTCGACTATTTACAGCTTGGCAACGCAAGGTACAATTAAAATCGTACTTGGAGCCGTTCAACTGATCGAGACTTGATCAACTTGTGCAGAGAATGATCATGCGTCGGCCCTG
>NZ_JBFODJ010000115.1:0-2396 GCF_040908265.1 Aeromonas sp. R5-1 | reverse complement strand
GGGTGTGGCTTGTTTTGTTTAGCGACTAATCAGATCGCACAAACTGGACTGAGTTCCCTTCCTCCGGTGATCTACTATTCGGAACAGCTATTTAGAGATTCCTTTCTTCCCGCAGAATAGCGTTTTTCTGCTGCATGAATAGTGGAGTTTGTTATTTCAGTTTGGCCTTGTGACTCGCTAAAACAAGTATTTACGAACAATATCGCATCACGGGGACGTAGTAAGGTTCTGTCTAATATGTAATCTGAGGATGTTACTTTATCTATGCGACTAGGAAACACATCAGAAAATAACACTTCTGAGTTGGTGTATTTATTTTTAAGTAACGCATTTATTCGTGCATCCAACATGGCTGTTAATTGCTCTTTCGACCATGATAATGGTAAGAAAAGATTACTGTATTTTTCTCTTTGAAATCCTGAGTCTCTAGTTTTTTCTAAAACTCTATCAAGTAAATCTGTACGTAAAGTTATTACTATTTTTACAGTCTCAATTTTTCTGAATTTTCGGATGGTTTCAATTAAGGCGCGAATTAATTTGTAGCGGAGGTCATCTTCAACCCAGTTTTCATCTAGTCGGTCAATAAGAATATAAGTCTTTCTTTGTGGGTCAGTGAATATGTCTTCGGCTAATAAATTAACGATTTTTGCGAGTTTCTCAATTTGAACACTATTGACAACACTTTTGCCATAATAAACCACTTCAGATATTTGTTCTTCACTTAACTGTTGTTTTCCTGATAAATTGAATTTTATTTCTGATAATCCCGCATTGATAGATGATGCTAGAGAATTTTCTAATTTCTCGGTGAACTCTCTA
Organism: Aeromonas sp. R5-1; assembly: GCF_040908265.1. Classification (NCBI taxonomy): domain Bacteria; kingdom Pseudomonadati; phylum Pseudomonadota; class Gammaproteobacteria; order Aeromonadales; family Aeromonadaceae; genus Aeromonas; species Aeromonas sp. R5-1. Next base: position 1,577 of record NZ_JBFODJ010000115.1, on the reverse strand, counting down.
ATTCTTGTTTCAGTGTCAAGCCAGAATTTATCCCCCCAATCTTCAATGTATTTTAGTGCTTGTTGTTTTTTTCTATCTCCAGATATCAATCTTGAAATAGATTCAAAGAAATTTACTTTAGCAGATGGTGTGTCTATGTTGTATTTGTGTTTTATTAGCTCAACTGCAAAGGTATGTTGCCACAACAGGCTGTAAAATATGTCTAAGTTGACACCGAGATCCTCAAAGAATGTAAGTATGTTTGAATTTGATATGTGTTTTAATGCTAGTTCATCAGGTTCAATTCTAATGACCAGGGCCGACGCATGATCATTCTCTGCACAAGTTGATCAAGTCTCGATCAGTTGAACGGCTCCAAGTACGATTTTAATTGTACCTTGCGTTGCCAAGCTGTAAATAGTCGAGATCTTAACCAACTGTTTATTATTATGGCCCAGAAGTCTTTGCTCGACTACCTTGAATCAATCCCAGACCCACGCAATCAGGCCAAGTGCTCACATATCTTGTCAGAGGTTGTTTTCATGGCCATTTGCGCCATGATGTGCGGTTTTGATACTTGGAGCGAGATTACCTTGTTTGCTCAAGAGCGAGAGCCATGGTTCCGGCGCTGGCTGCGCTTGCCTGGCGGCATTCCATCACACGATACATTCAACCGCATCTTTGCCACTCTGCCTCCCGCCAGTCTGAAATCCATTTTTCAAGCGTGGATCGGCGACATCATGGGCGATGAAAAACTGGTTGGCCAACTAGCGGTTGATGGTAAAGCTCTTCGTGCTACCGCTAAAGGGCGAGGAGCCAACGTTGTTCATATGGTCAATGTCTGGTCAACTGAGCTGGGAATGTGTGTTGGCCAGCAAAAAGTCGCTGACAAATCTAACGAGATCACGGCAATACCTGAGCTACTCCAACTTCTTGAATTAAAAGGGTGTTTGGTCAGTATTGATGCAATGGGTACACAGGTCAAAATTGCTGACACCATCCTCAAGAAGTCGGGGGATTACCTGCTTGCGGTGAAAGACAACCAACCTAGCCTCAATACTGAAGTAAAAGAACAGTTCCAAGCGTATTGGGATAAGAATGAAAGCGATGTTTCGGGGCACGGCTTTACTGAACAATTTGACTCAGAACATGGGCGAAAAGAGCATCGACGTTGTTGGGTTCTGGTGGTTGATGAAAGCATGCCAGTTTGCCAGCAGTGGAAAGCGAAGACGATCATAGCCGTGCAGGCTGAGCGAATTGAAAATGGCAAAGGCTATGATTTCGTGAGATTTTATATAAGTAGCCGAGCGTTGGATGCCACCTCAGCGCTGAAGGCAACCCGAGCGCACTGGTCGGTAGAAAATCTGCTGCACTGGACTTTAGATATTGCGTTCGGAGAGGATCAACTTCAGGCCAGAGCGGGCTTCGCTGGGGAAAACTTAGCGGTCATCAGGCAGTGGATACTGAACATGCTGAAGCAAAACAAATCACGTAATCTAAGCATGGCCAACAAGCGCAGGCTCTGCTGTCTGAATGAACAATATTTGTTCGAATGTATGGGGTTGTTCAAAGTATAAACACTGATGCGTCAGCCCTGT
>NZ_JBFODJ010000114.1:0-22454 GCF_040908265.1 Aeromonas sp. R5-1 | reverse complement strand
TGGCTGCTGCCGTCCTTGCCGTACACGGTAAAGACTTCCACCTTGCTCTCGTCTTTGCCCAGGTACTGCACCTTGCTGTTGTCGACGCTGTAGCTCCAGGTACCGGCCTCGGTGATGGTCAGGCTGCCCAGCGCGCCCTGCGGTGCGCCCACCTTGGTGGTGTCAAATGCCGGCTTGTCGTTCTGGTCCGCGTCGCTGATGGTCAGATGACCACCCACGGTCAGCTGGACCCCCGCCTCTGCCGGGTTGGTGTCCACGTCCTCGGTCACCGCGCCAGCGTCCTTGTCCGTGCCGGTCACGGTAATGGTCGACTGGTCGTCGGCACCGTTGATGGTGATCGTCACCTGGTGGCTGCTGCCGTCCTTGCCGTACACGGTAAAGACTTCAACCTTGCTCTCGTCTTTGCCCAGGTACTGCACCTTGCTGTTGTCGACGTTGTAAGTCCAGACACCGCCTTCGGTGATGGTCAGGCTGCCCAGTGCACCCGCACTCGGGGTGCCGTTGCCGGCCACAAACTTGGCCTCATCGGCGCCGTCCACGTCGGTCACGCTCAGGGTACCAGTCTCGGTCAGGATCGGGTTGGTTTCGTCTTCCACCACGCCGCCGGTGTCGGTGCCGGTAATGACAGCTGCATCGTTGACAGGCGTAACAGTCCCCGTCACCCCACCTGTGGCGCTGTTCAGGCCATCGGTGATGGTGTATTCAAACGCGATGCTGCCATTGAAATCCGGGGCCGGCGTAAAGATCAGCTGGCCATTGCTCAGGGTGACGGAGCCATTGCTGATCGCTACCGAGCCACCTTCGGCAATGGTCTGACCGTTGATGGCGGTAATGGTGAGGCGATCACCATCCACATCCGTGTCGTTGCCAAGCACATTGATGGTGACGGTGCCATCCTCCGCCACGGTGAACTGGTCGTCCCCCGGCAGAGGCGCGGCATTCACCACGCTATTGTCGGTCCCCTTGGGCGAGGTGTTTCCCGCAGGGTCGGTCAGGGTGGCATCCACAGTGATGGGGCCGTTGACTGGCAGATCCGTAGTGGGGATGGTCAGGGTGACCTGGGTACGGCCGATGTCGTCAGTCGTCAGAATTCTGCTGGAGTCAGGCACGCCATCACCGTTCCAGTCCACATCGAGACGATCGCCAGCCTTGGCATCGCCCGGCAGCCGGATGATGACATCCATCCCATTTTCGCGCTCGTTGGCGGAGATGACATTGTCCGCGCCGTCCTGGATTTCGACTTGTGGCGCCGAGGGCGCGGTACTGTCCACGCTGCCATCATCGTGTTGCCGGCCGGATCGGTCACGGAGGCCGTCACCTGATAGCCCCCTTCGGCCAGCGGTGTGGTGACATCCACGCTGAAGCTGCCATCCGGTTGCACCGTCGCGGTCAGGGTCTGCTGATTGCCGTTGGCATCGGTCACCACCAGGGTCACCGTGCTGCCAGAGGGGGCATCCGTGGTACCGGTCAGGGTCGGCGTCCGATCGTTGGTGTTGTCGGGGGCAGAGACGGTGATGACGGGAGCGGTGAGGTCGACCAGCTCATCTTCGCTGCTTTGCGCATCCACCAGCGGCGCCGCGCCAGCCGGGTTCGCGCTGTCAAAGCCTGCGCTGGAGATGGTTGCATCACCGGTACGATCGATGGTGACGAAACCGCCGTTGCCGCTGGCACCAGCCACGCCCCCCGCATTGCCTGCGGCCGGGGCTCCACCCGCCGCCGACGCTTCGAATGCCTTGGTGGGGTCGGTCCCGTCCAGAATCGCTTGCTGCAAGGCGGCGATGTCATCAGGCGTACCCGCGTTCGCCAGCACGGCGTCACCCTGTTCGGGGCGCTCGCCGGAACCCAGGGTGAACGTGGTCTCCCCTCCCTGGAAGCTGGCCCCTTCGGGCGCAAGCAATACCGCATCCTTGGGCAGTACATCGCCTTCTGCAACGAGTCTCTGGCTCCCGTCGGCGGCGACCAGATACATTTTGCCTTGCAAGTGGGTAACGACGACATCCTGATCCAATACGATGCGCTGATTGCTCATGGTTTCTCCTGAAATATCGAAGGGCATATTGCTCCAGCCTCCAATGTGCCCGTTTATCAGGCCATAAACCAGTGAGAAAAATCGAATGAACAGACCGAAATGAAGCCGGGTTTCGGGGTGAAAACGAAGGGACGCCGAAGATGAATAAAATTAATTAAATCAATAGCATCAATTGTGACAAAACGAAGACGGGAGCCTCATCGGCTCCCGTCTCGTGAGGTGTCAGACACCGGCCCAGAGCAGGATGGCCAGCAGCTGGGGCGAGATGATCCGCAGGAACATCACCAGGGGGTAGACGGTCGCGTAAGAGAGTGCGCTGGCACCACTGGTGGGGTGCATGCCGTTGGCAAATGCCAGAGCGGGAGGATCCGTCATAGAGCCGGCCAGCAGACCGCACAGCGTGAGGTAGTTGAGCTTGCCATAATGGCGCGCCAGTACACCCACCAGCAGCAGCGGGATGAGGGTGATTGCCACACCGTACATCATCCATGCGGGACCGTCGCCGTTGATCAGGGTGTCGATGAAGCCAGCCCCGGACTTGAACCCCACCACCGCCAGGAAGAGCACTATGCCTATTTCCCGCAGCGCCAGGTTGGCGCTCGGCGGCATGAACCAGTAGAGCTTGCCGATGCTGCCGATACGAGACAGGATGAGCGCCACCACCAGCGGTCCCCCTGCCAGCCCCAGCTTGAGCGCCGCCGGGAATCCCGGCAGGTAGAAGGGAATGGATCCGAGCAATACCCCCAACCCGATGCCGATGAAGACGGGCAGCATCTGCACCTGCTGCAGTTTCTGCTGCACGTTGCCCACCACGCTGGTGACCGCCTCGATGGCATCGAGCCGCCCCACCAGGTTCAGGATGTCACCGAACTGCAGACTGGTCTGACTGGTCGGCACCAGCTCGATGCCGGCCCGATTCAGGCGCGAGATGACCACATCGTATTTCTGCTTGATGTCGAGATCGCGGATCCGCTTGCCGAGCACCTGCTCATTGGTGACCACCACCCGCTCAACCCGCAGATCGGTGCCGCGGGTGGAGAGGGAGGTGTCTACCTCCTCTCCAAGCACCAGCAACACCTTGTGCAGGGCATGGCGCTCCCCCACCAGGTGCAGCAGGTCGCCAAGTTCGATGCGCGAGTCGGGCTTTGGCACCATCAGCTCGTCGCCACGCTTGAGGCGGGAACAGATGACGTCCGCCTCGTCCAGACTCGGGATCTCGCGGAGCATCAGGCCGTGCATGTTGGGATTGCGCACGGCAATGTTGATGGTTTGCAGACTCTCCTTGGTCTTGCCAGCCTGCTGCTCGAAAGCGACCGCTTCCTCCTCGATCTTGATGTGGAAGAACATCCTGATGAGCCACATGGTGAGCAGGATGCCGCAGATCCCGAACGGGTAGGCCACCGCATAGCCCATCCCCATCAGACCGGTGGATCCAGGATCCGCCCCGAGCTCCGCCAGGATCTGCTGGCCAGCCCCCAGGGACGGGGTATTGGTCACTGCCCCGGAAAAGACCCCGAGGATCACCGGCAGCGGTACATCGAACAGCTGGTGCAACGCTGCCGCCACCAGGCAGCCGAGCAGAACCAGCAGGGCCGCGAAGCCATTGAGCTTGAGGCCCGAACTGCGCAAGGAGGAGAAGAAGCCGGGACCGACCTGGATGCCTATGGTGTAGACGAACAGGATCAGGCCGAATTCCTGAATAAAATGAAGTGTTTGCTCATCCAGCTTCAAGCCGGACAAGCCGGCGAAGTGGCCCACTATGATGCCGCCGAACAGCACCCCGCCAATACCCAAACCCACGCCATAGACTCGCCAGTTTCCCAGCCAGAGCCCCAGCACTGCCACCAGCGACAGCATGCTGATGGAAAGCGCGATCTCACTCATCGTTTGCATCCTTTCCAAACTGAACTGGCACTAGCTTGTCAGCAAACGAAGGGGGCAACTGTGGGGTGCCGCACGAATTCAGGCTTTCATGAGCACAAAAATACCAATTAAGGGTTAGCCATCAGATGTAGCCATAAATGGCCATGAAGTGGCACAGACTGCCACCCAGCACAAACAGGTGCCAGATGGCGTGGTTGTAGGGAATGCGCTTGGCCACATAGAAGATCACTCCCAGGCTGTAGATGAGACCACCCAGCCCCAGCAGCAGGAGCCCGGTACCATCCAGATGCAGATAGAGCTGATAGATGACCACCAGCGACAACCAGCCCAGCATCAGATAGGTAAATAGCGACACCTTCTTGAAGCGATTGATGAAGATCAGCTTGAACACGACCCCCGCCAGGGCCAGCCCCCAGATCACCACCATCAGTCCTTGCGCCAGCGGCGTATCGAGCGCCACCAGCAGGAAGGGGGTATAAGTGCCGGCGATCAGCAGATAGATGGCGCAGTGATCGAACAGCTTGCTCCAGCGTCTGGCCGCCACCGAGCTCACGCTGTGGTAGAGCGTCGAGGCGAGATAGAGCAATACCAGGCTGGCACCGTAGACGCCGTAGCTCAGCAGTACCCTGGGCCCCTGATCCCACCCCTTGTGCAGCAGCAAGACCAGTCCCAGTCCGCCCAGCAGCAGCCCCAGCCCATGGCTGAGGCGATTCGCCCACTCTTCCCGTGGGGAGTACCCCGTCACATCCATCATTACCTCCAACCCATTACCGGCCCACTCTAGCGGCCGACGTTTCAGGCTACAAGTGTTAGCTGAAAATAAAGGGGCGAGGAGAGGGAGGGCCAGAGATGGCTGTTCCCCCCGCCCCTTTGGTGTATGCTCTGCCGCCGACGCCGCCCATGCGGATGGCCGCGTCTGCCCGACAATCTGGTCTGGAGAACCCGATGAAGCTCACTGAACTGTTTACACAACCGGATCCTGATTTCGGCAAGGCCATGACGGCCCTGCTGGAGCATTTCCATCATTCCGACGACAGTCAGGCCCCCTATCAGCGGGGCAACTTCACCCACCAGCTCGATCAGTCGTGCATGCCCGCCACCGGCATCTCTCCCCGGGACTATCTGGCACGGCTCGCCACCCTGGTACCCGGGGCATCGCACCTCACCTCTCCCCGCTATATGGGACACATGACGGCACCGCTGCCGGCCTTCACCGCCGAGCTCTCCCGGCTCTTGGTGATGCTCAACCAGAACCCGATGAAGATGGAGTCCTCCCGTTTGCTGAGCTTTCTGGAGCGGGAAGTGCTGGCCAAACTGCACCGTCTGGTCTACCGCGAGGACGACGCCTTCTATGCAGCCCAGATGCATGCCAAGGATGCAGCCCTCGGCGTCATGACCAGTGGCGGTACCATCGCCAACGTCACCGCCCTCTGGCTGGCCCGCAACCGGGCCTGTGGCGACAACCTGTTCGCCCTCGCCGAGCAGGGCTATCGCGGCGCCGTCATTCTGGGCTCGCGGCTGATGCACTACTCCTTCGACAAGGGGATGGATCTGCTGGGACTCGGAGCTCGCAGCGTCTGGCGTCTCGACACAGACGAGCACAACCGGCTCAGTCTGGCGGCGCTGGAACAGGCCTTTCAACAATGCAGGGAGCAGAAGCTCAAGGTGCTGGCGCTGGTCGGCGTGGCTGGCAGCACGGATTTTGGCTCCGTCGACCCGCTGCCGGAACTGGCCGCCATCGCCCGGCGCGAGCAAATCCACTTCCACGTGGACGCGGCCTGGGGTGGTCCGACCCTCTTCTCGCCCCGCTATCAGGGATTGCTTACGGGGATAGAGCACGCCGATACCGTCACCCTTGACGGTCACAAGCAGTTGCTGGTCCCGCTCGGTACCGGCATGCTGCTCTGCCGCCAACCGGACCTGATGATGACGGTGAAGCGTGAGGCTCCCTACGCCATCCGCGCCACCTCCTTCGATCAGGGGCGCTTCACTCTGGAGGGGACCCGTCCCGCCAACGCGCTCTATCTGGATGCCGCCTTCCAGATGCTGGGACAGCAGGGTTATGCCCAACTCATCGACGCCAACTACGACAGGGCGCGGCGAATGGCAGCGCTCATCGACGCCAGCCCCGCCTTCGAGCTGATGTCGGCACCTGTCATGAACCTGCTCTCCTACCGGTGCATTCCGCCCCACCTGCAAGGTCAGGTGCCCGATGTGGCGGCCAACGAACAGATCAATCTCTTCAACGTCGCCCTGCAAAAAGCCCAGCGCGCCGAAGGGCACAGCTTCGTCTCACGCACCCAGCGTGCAGTCTCCTGCTATGGCGAGCAACCGCTCACGCTGCTGCGCGCCGTCCTGCTCAACCCCCTCATCGAGGAAGCAGACATACGCGCATTGCTGGACGATCAGGTGCGCCTTGGCAACCAGATTGCCAGCCAGCTGTTCGAGTAACCCGCCGCCCCGGGAAGGAACTGCCTGCAGAATGGACGGTCTTATTCATTTGCCGTTGTCTGACGGGCAGGTACACTGAGTGAAATTTTGAGGTTAGAGCCCAGCATGAAGCAGTTTATCGAGTTCATCCCCCTGATCGTCTTCTTCGCGGTCTACAAGTTTTACGACATCTACACCGCCACTGGCGCCCTGGTGGTCGTCACCGGCCTGCAACTCCTGTACAGCTGGCTTCGCTATCGCCGGGTCGAGAAGATGCAGTTGTTCACCTTCGTGCTGGTCGGTTTCTTCGGCGGCCTCACCGTCTTCTTCCACGACGATGCCTTCATCAAGTGGAAGGTGACCGTCATCAACATGCTCTTTGCCCTCGCCCTGCTCATCGGCCGCTATGGCTTTGGCAAGAACCTCATCAAGCAGATGCTGGCCAAGGAGCTCCAAGCCCCCGACCGGGTCTGGGACAACGTCAATCTCGGCTGGGTCGGCTTCTTCACCCTGTGCGGTCTGCTCAACCTCTACGTGGCCTTCAACCTCTCCCAGGAGATGTGGGTCAACTTCAAGGTGTTCGGCCTGCTAGGCATGACCCTGGTCTTCACCCTGCTCAGCGGCGTCTATCTCTATCGCCACATGCCGGCCGAGCAGAACGCAGAACAGAAAAAATAACCGCAACCAGAAAGGGATTGTTCCATGTGGTATCTGATCTACTCCGAAGATGTCGCGGGCAGCCTGCCCCAGCGCAAGCTGGCACGCCCTGCCCACCTGGCCCGCCTGCAAGCCTTGCAGGATGAGGGCCGACTGCTGACGGCCGGCCCGAACCCGGCCATCGATGCCGAGGATCCGGCCGATGCGGGCTTCACCGGCAGCACCGTCATCGCCGACTTTGCCAGCCAGGCCGACGCCCAGGCCTGGGCCGATGCGGACCCCTATGTTGCGGCAGGGGTCTACGCCAGGGTGACCATCAAACCGTTCAAGAAAGTCTTCTGAGCCCATCAAGGCTGACAAGAAAAAGGCCGGACACTGTCCGGCCTTTTTACATCTTCTGACTCATGCCCTGGCCACAAACCAGGGATTGAGGATATCAGGCTTGTTGTAGCAAAGCGGCGAACCATCGAGCTGGGTGACGCTGCCCCCCGCCCCTTCCAGTACCGCCTGAGCTGCCCCCGTATCCCACTCGCAGGTCGGTGCGAGCCGCGGGTAAAGCTCGGCCTCCCCCTCGGCAATGATGCAAAACTTGAGAGAGCTGCCCATGGAAACCAGCTCGATCTCGCCCCGCTCCAGTTCGCCAAAACGGGCCAGATACTCGAGGGTTTCCTGCGACAGGTGATTGCGACTGCCCACCACGCGCCACACTTGCCCAGCGTCATGAGGGCGGGTCTGGATGGTCTCGTGCCTGCCATCGGCCACACGCCAGGCGCCAATCCCCTTGCCCCCATACCAGAGCTTGTCCAGTACCGGTGCATAGACCAGCCCCCAGCGCGGGGTCCCCTGTTCAATCAGGGCGATATTCACCGTGAACTCGCCGTTGCGGGAGACAAACTCCTTGGTGCCATCCAAAGGATCCACCAGCCAGTAGCGGGACCAGCCGAGTCGCGCAGCCATCACCTCGGGGGAGGACTCTTCCGACAACACCGGGATATCGGGAGTGAGACGGGCCAGCGCCTGAACGATCACCTCGTGGGCCCCCTTGTCCGCAGCCGTCAGCGGGCTCTCGTCCTGCTTGTACTCCACCGCAAAGGGCTGGCTGTAGATGGACATGATGGCCTCACCGGCGGCGCGGGCGATGGGCTCCAGTTCGGAAATGGCGGGTAGATACATGGAAAAGAGTTCTCGCTCAAAGGGTTGGTCAGTGTAACCGAGTGAGTATCTTCGGCTTATAGCCGTTTGCACTGACTTATACAGTGTCAAAACTGACAGACAAAAAGTGGCGCAACACAGCTAATGATAAATATGCCACTAAGGCAGATTCATAAGGATGTGAAACATGAACAAGAAAACCCTGATCGCCGCACTGCTGCTGGGCTGCCTCCCCCTGTTGAGCCAACCTCTGCTGGCCGCCGACAAGGCGGCGACCAAGCCTGTGGCCACCACCCAAGTCAAGGAGAGCGGCAAGATCAATCTCAATACCGCCAGTGCCGGCGAGCTCACCGCCCTGAAGGGCATTGGCGAGAAGAAGGCACAGGCCATCATCGACCACAGAGAGAAGCAGGGCAAGTTCACCTCCGTCGATCAACTGGCGGACGTCAGTGGCATCGGATCGGCCACGCTGGAAGCAAACCGGGACATGATTATCGTCAAGTAACCGGTTTGAATCCCTATCATCCCGAGGGCAGCCTGTGGCTGCCCTATTTTTCTTAGGGTATCATGAGCCCACTTTGTATCTTCGGACTCACTCCATGAAAAAGACACCGCTCGTTGTTCGCAAGGCCGTTCTCCCCGTTGCCGGCCTGGGTACCCGCATGCTGCCCGCCACCAAGGCCATCCCCAAGGAAATGCTGCCCGTGGTCGACAAGCCGCTGATCCAGTATGTGGTGCGCGAAGCCATCGCCGCCGGCATCAAGGAGATCATCCTGGTGACCCATTCAAGCAAGAACTCCATCGAGAACCACTTCGACAAGAGCTTCGAGCTGGAGGCGACCCTGGAGAAGCGGGTCAAGCGCCAACTGCTGGAAGAGGTTCAGCACATCTGTCCCAAAGACGTGACTATCATGCACGTGCGTCAAGGGGAAGCAAAAGGCCTGGGCCATGCAGTACTGTGTGCCCGCCCCCTCATCGGGGATCAACCCTTCGCCGTGCTGCTGCCGGATGTGCTCATCGACGAGGTGGCCAGCGATCTGAAGCAGGACAACCTGGCGGAGATGGTGCATCTGTTCGCAGAGGAGCAGATCAGCCAGATCATGGTGGAAGCCGTCCCCGAGAGCGAAGTGGACAAATACGGCATCGCCGACATCAAGGGGGAGGCCCTGAGCGAAGGCATGTCCCTGCCGATGCAGGCCATCGTCGAGAAACCACCCCGGGATGAAGCCCCGTCCAACCTGGCCGTGGTCGGTCGCTATGTGCTCTCCGCCAATATCTGGCCCTTGCTGGAAAAAACCCCGGCCGGCGCCGGCGACGAGATCCAGCTGACCGATGCCATCGCCATGCTGATGGAAAAGGAGCAGGTCAATGCCTACTTCATGAAGGGACGCAGCCACGATTGCGGCAGCAAGCTCGGTTATATGAAGGCCAATGTGGAATACGCCGTGCGCCATCGGGAACTCAGCAAAGAATTCACCAGCTGGCTGAAGCAGTTTGCCAAAGAGCTGTAATCTCTGAATATTTACAAGATAAGCAGAATAAAAAACTGGGCATCATTCGATGCCCTTTTTCATTTTATAAACAAATATTCAACCATTGATAGATAAAATATCGCTAAATCATAATATTGTAATTTAAAGTCGCTTGTTCTATAAGGATTAAGGCTTGTTCCTAGCCCTTGCATAAAATTTCTAAAAAAATATAAGACACAGGTGGAAGTTCCAATGAATAACCCGTCCAAAGGGACCTTTTTAGGTCACCCTAAAGGGCTTTTTTTGCTCTTTAGTACCGAACTGTGGGAGAGATTCTCCTATTACGGCATGCGTGCCGTGCTCGTCCTCTATCTGACCGACCTGACCGCCAACGGTGGCATGGGCTGGACCCAGGCCGACGCCCTCAAGCTGTACGGCATCTATACCGGTCTGGTCTACATCACCCCCATCATCGGCGGCTGGCTCGCCGATACCTTCCTGGGCCAGCGCCGTGCCATCCTGTTCGGTGCCGTGCTGATGGCCGCCGGCCAGTTTACCCTGGCACTGCCTCACGCCATGTTCCCTGACATGGTCAACACCGTCTTCTATGCCGGCCTTGGCTTGCTGATCGTGGGCAACGGCCTGTTCAAACCGAACATCTCCACCATGGTGGGTGACCTGTATAAAGAAGGGGATCACCGTCGTGACGGCGCCTTCACCATCTTCTACATGGGCATCAACCTGGGCTCCCTGCTGGCCGGCGTGATCTGCGGCGCCGCCGCCACCGCCTATGGCTGGCAAGCCGCCTTCGTCAGCGCCGGTATCGGCATGCTGCTCTCCCTGGTCGTGCAGGCCACCATGGCCCAGCGTTTCCTTGGCGACATCGGCCGTGTGCCCGCCGCCCAGCGTGCCGCTCTGCAGCGCTCCAAGGAGCAAAAAGCGCCCCTGACCAAACAGGAAGTGGATCGCATCAAGGTGATCCTGGTACTGGGCCTGTTCACCATCATCTTCTGGGCCGGCTTCGAGCAGGCCGGTGGTCTGATGAACCTGTATGCCCAGGAGTATACCGACCGCATGATCGGCAGCTTCGAAGTGCCGACCGCCTGGTTCCAGTCCCTGAACCCCTTCTTCATCATCACCCTGGCCCCTGTCGTGGCCGCCATCTGGATCAAGCTCGGCAAGAAAGAGCCGAACTCCCCGGTGAAATTCGCCATGGGCCTGCTGTTCCTGGCCGTCGGCTTCCTGTTCATGATCGGTGCCGTGCTGGAGCAAGGTGGTGATCAGGCCGTCAAGACCTCCATGTTCTGGCTGGTCGGAGCCTACCTGTTCCATACCCTGGGTGAGCTCTGCCTCTCCCCCATCGGTCTCTCCATGGTGACCAAGCTGGCTCCGCTGCGCCTGGCCTCCCTGATGATGGGTGCCTGGTTCGGTTTCGTGGCCCTGGCCAACTATGCCGCCGGCTTCATCGGTTCCTTCGTCGGCGAATCCGGTGCCATGGCCATCTTCGGTGGCATCGCACTGGCCGCCGTGATCAGCGCCCTCATCCTGCTGACCATGGCCAACCGCTTGGTCTACTGGATGCACGGTGCCGAAGGCCCGGCCAAAGAGCCCGAAGAACAAGAGCAGAAACTGCACTCCGCGACCGTTTGACCGGTCAGGACAGCAGAGACCAAACAGGGCGCCCATGGGCGCCCTGTTTGCATGTGTTCACTTCACAGGGTCAGTGGTGACGAACCTGCATCGTCAGGGCGCTGCCGCTGTCACTGCGAAACTGCAGATCAAAGGGCTCGTGCCAGCTTCGCCTGTGCAACGTGTAGCGACTGCTGCGCATCAAGCCGAGCGGCAACCCCCCTGCACGCATCAACCAGTGAGGTGAGGTGAGCCCGGCATTTGCAAAAAGCAGCCCATCCTCCTGATCGAACAGCAGGGCCGCCATGGCAAAGGAGTGACGCAGGCCCGACTCCAGCAGTTGCAGATTGAGGTAATCCAGCAATCGGTGTGGCTGGGTCAACAGCAGGCTCTCTTGTTGCTGGTATTGGCGATAGGGGCCGTTCATCAGGGATCGCACCAAGGCACCACAGAAGGCCGCATCCACACCGAGGATGGGCAATTCCATCACCAGTACCAGCAGCTTGTCGTCCAGTTTGAAGGTATCCGGGATGAAGAGATTGCCCATGCCGGCAAAGGTGACCTGCCAGGGCCCCCACTCCTGCATGCCAGGGGGCGCCAACCAGGCGAGCAGCCGGCTGCTCGCCAGATCGTGGCCACGGAAGAAGTCGATGTGCTCCATCAGCTCCAGTTGCTGGCTCTGATGCCCGAGGTTTGTCAGGCATTGCTCGATGCTGCGGCGGATCTGCTCATAGTCATTCACCGGTTTGATGAAGAAGTCCCTGGCCCCCGCCCGCAGCGCACGCTCGATCGCAGCCATCTGATCCTGACCGGAGATGACGATGACGGGCACCTGTGGATAGCGGGCGGTGAGGCAGGCAATCACCTCATGGCCATCCATGTTCGGCATGTTCAGATCACACAACACCACATCGGGGTGATAGAGCGCTGCGGCAGAGAGCCCCTCAATCCCGTCTTCTGCCTGAAAGACGCAGGCCCCGTCGTGCTCGAGATAAGATACCAGTGAGTGGCGAAAAACCGCTTCGTCTTCTACCACCAAGATCCGTAGTCCGGCTTTTGACATCTTGACAAAGCTCTTATTAGTCAAATGGTTATTTGAGCATTAAGACTAGATCATGGGCGCTGGATACCGCCACACAATATTGTCGAGCAGCGAGCCGGGCTGGCCTTGGTATCTGCCAAGCGTTTGAAATGGTCCGACTATTTTGATCGCCCCCTTGCGCAGAGATGTTCGGCAACCGTCGCCCGGCAGCCGTTATCTCGCAGGTCGGCACCATGAATTGTATGAGGCACCGCCATGAGGGATAATGCCCTCCACTCCAGATCGTGAAGCAGACCATGACGCCAGCCGAATACAGCGCCCTCGCCCATCCCAGACTCTCCCATCCGGCCCGCAGCCTCTATACCCTGCAACTGCGCCGCTTGGTGCTGGAAAATCGGCTGGCCCGACTTAACTATCCCGAGCTTGGCCGGGCACTGGCTGTCGTCGATCCGGGCAATCCCGGTGGTTTCAGCTATCAGGTCAACGCTCGCCAGCTGACCGAGCTGCTCGACGAGCTGATGGAGGCCGAACTGCTTCAGGTCGAGGCCCAGGCTGACAGTGAGCACTACCACCAGTGCCCTTTCCAGTTGCCGTTGCTGAGCCAGCGGGTGCGCAGCCCCCTGCCGGCACGCCCGTTCCAGATGCACCTGCAGTGGCGTCCGGACGAAGAACTGCCTGCTCTCGCACGCCTGTGCGGGGTGATCGATGCCAGCTACAGCGAAGAGGATCTCGGGGAATTCATCGCCTACTGGCTCGGCCGCCCCGAGGTGTTCGACTCCCAGCACCAGTGGATGTTGAAATTTATTCGGGCCCTCAAGAGTCGGCGCTACGCCCGCCGCCCGGCGACCGTGGTCACCGGGTACCAGCAGGTCGCGCCAGCCCCGGTAGAGGCTGGCCCGAGCCGCCGGGCGCAAGAGATGATCGATGAGGCCAAACGGCTGGCACAAGCTCAGGAGCCGGAGAATGATTGATACCAGGCGGCCACGAAGTGCACTATTGACCCCCTGCCCATCCAGCCACAGCCCTAGCAGAAGGAGAATTCCATGACAGATCCGCACGACCCGATGCGCCAGGCACTGGAAGAGATCGAGGCCAAACGCCAGAAAATCGCCAAGGCGAGACAGGAGCAACGGGCTCATGATCCCGAGCTCAAGCGTCACGTCAGCAGCCTGCAGCAACGTATTCTCCGACTGCGGGCCGCAACCGGCGGCAGCCAGTACGACTACGAGACCCTGCGCAAGGAGTACGACGCCAAGGCCAATGCCGAAGTGCGCGAGTTGCAGAAGGCCGCCCGCCAGGAGCGGATCCAGAAGCTGATCGCCCAGGCCGACCTCAATCCGGACTGGATCTTCGACAAGATGGATTCCGGTGACCCGGCCCTGCAATACCCCATCGAGACAGCCCGCTACTTCATCAGCGGTTTCGAGCACTGGGAGAAGAGCGGCGGGGGCTGCATGCTGATCTACGGCGATTACGGCACCGGCAAATCCACCCTGGCGGGTGCCGTGGCCCACGAGTTGATCGCGCGCCACCAGAAGTCGGTGATCTTCCAGCAGTGGGCCTCCATCGTGGACAGGCTCTTCTTCAACGTCATCCAGGATCAGGAGGAGCGCAACCAGTACCGCCGCGCCCTGGAAGAGGTGGACCTGCTGATCATCGACGAGGTGGCAGCCAACCGCGCCAAGATGGCCGAGAGTCAGTCCAGCTTCCTCGGCCACCTGCTGCGCCGTCGTCGCAACCTGTCCAAAAGCGTTATCATCATCACCAACCACAGCCCCCAGAGCCTGCATCAGGCCATCGGTGATTTCAGCTATGAGGCGATCAAGGCGTTCAATCCGGTGGACATCCACCTGAGCGGACCCAGCCGCCGTCCCAGCATCGGCCATTACAACGGTTGATCCCGTCGGGCCGGCGTCCCTGATGTCCGGCCCTTCATATCCCCTGCACCTCACAAATAAAAACCACTCTCATTTACAGAGAGCCATCCAGGCTCTAGGCTTGCTCTTTTGTTCGAGAGGGCCTGTCATGCCAACCACACTCATCTTCGGTGCCAGTCGCGGACTGGGCCGCGCCTTCACCGACCACGCACTGCAACTGGGCCACAGGGTCGTTGCCCTGGTGCGCCATGCCGACATGGCCAGCGAGCTGCATACCCTGGGAGTCGAGGTCGTCATCGGGGATGCCCTGGACCCCCAGGCCGTGGCCCAGGCTTGCCGCTTGGCGGACAGGGGTGCCCGGGTAGTCTCCACCCTCGGCAGCTTTCGCCAGAGTGCACCGGTGGATTATCAGGGCAACCGCCATGTGATCGACGAGATGGAGCGCGCCGGGCTCAGCCGCCTGCTGCTGGTCACCTCCCTCGGTTGTGGCGACAGCTGGCAATACCTGCCCGAGCGGGCTCGCGCCGCCTTCGGACACGAGGTACGCCTCAAGAGCCTGGCGGAAAGCTGGCTGCAGACCAGCACCCTTGAGTGGACCATTTTACGCCCCGCAGGGTTGCAGGATGGGGAGCCCACGGGTCAGGCCATCCTGAGCCAGGGGCAAGAGAGGCATGGCCTGGTCAGGCGCCAGGATGTAGCGATACGGGGTTTGCAACTGCTCACCGACCAGGAGGCGTGCGGCCAGATCTATGCCATCGGCGATCCGGGTCTGAGTCAGCCATGACCCCTGTGAATGGCAACACGGTCAGCCCGAGGGCTGACCGTGTTGTTGCAAGGGGGCCTAGTCGGTGGAAGACGCTGTCGCCCCATCATCCGGCCGCGTTGCAGGGCACGGTTGACGCCAGCGGAGCAACCAGCACGCCAGAGCGCCATACAACAGTGCAAGCCCCCACAACTGCCACCAGTAGCGGGAGACCTGGGCAAAGTCGGCCCCCATCTGATTGAGGCGCAGGAATCCCTCGATGGCCGGCGTGCTCGGGGCCCACTGGGCCAGCCAGTTGAGGGGAGCCGGGATGAGCTCAAGGGGCCAGATAAAGCCGGCCAGGAAGACCAGCGGCAAAGAGGAGACAAGTACCACCTGAGTCGGCAGATCACGGCGGGTGAACAGAGCGCCGAGCACGATCCCGAGCCAGGTGGTGGCCAGCAGGAACGGCAGGGTAAAGAGCCAGAGTTCGCCGGGTACAGCGGTGCGGGCAATACCGTAGTGATCGAAGCAGAAGCCGAAGAAGTAGGTCACCGGAAGGACGAAAAGAGCCCCCACCACCAGGGTGCGGGCCAGCAACAAGGCCGGCACGGGGGCATGTTGCCAGTAGCCTGACTCGCCACGGCGGCTGCGCTGGTTCTGGGTCGCCCCCAGGATGCCGGTCCCCATCAGCAACACCTGATGCAGGATCAGCACGAATACCGCTGGCACCACGTAGTTCACATAGCCCATGGTGGGGTTGAATACCGGCAGCACATTGAGGGCCACCGCGTTCCAGCCCATGGCGGCCTGGGGCAGCGCCTCGCCCTGGCTCATCAGCCTGGCCACCTTCACCTGGGCGGCGAGCGTGCCCCCCGCCTGGGCCAGCCCTTCGGCAATGGTGCCATAGACCAAGAAGTAGGAGGCATCCCCGGCATAACCCAGGGTCACGCTCCTGCCCAGCATCAGATCCCGATAGAAGTGGCGGGGAATGTGCAAGATGCCGCTCGCCTTGCCGGTCAGCATCATCTGGCGGGCCTCGTCGAGCGAACCGGCACGGGCCACCAGTTTCACCTGCGCCGTGGCATCGGCCATGAACTCCAGCTGGCGGGAGAGCTGGCTGCCATCCTCGTTGACCACCACCACGGGCTCTTCCCTGGGCAATTGGTGCAGGTAGGGCTGGGGGTAGAGGAAGGAGTAGAAGAAGACGCCGCCAAACAGGGTCAGCATGATGGCGCGATCCGCCAAGAGGGTGCGCAGCTCAAGGCGCACCAGATCCCAGAATCCCATCATGGCCTGGACTCCTCATGGGGCAGGGCCGCGCCCGACGGCGTCCGGTAGCGGTGTACCACCAGCAGCAGGGGCAGCAGAAACAGCAGCAGGGCCCCGAGCTGGGGCAGGGCCGCCGTCAACGGTTGACCGTAGTTGGTTTGCCCGATCTGCAGCTCCACATAGTGGGAGATGGGCAGCAGGCTGCGCCAGAACTGGGCCACATCACCCATGGCGCTGACCGGAAAGGTGACCCCCATAAAGGCGAAACCGGGAGCCGTGTAAGCCCCCGCCAGCGACAGAGCCCGCGCCGGATCCCGGATGATGGCGTAGAAGAAAGCCCCCATGGTGACGCAAGCGGCCGACGCCAGTCCCAGCCCCGCCGTCAGCACCAGCCAACTGCCTTGCATGGGGTACCCAAGCCCCTTGAACAGCAGCAGACTCCACGCCAGACCCCACCCCCAGCCGATGAGCACGTGGGGCAGCAGGGTACGCCAGAGGCCGAACCAGACCCCTCTGGTGGTCCAGTCCAACCCGAGGCGATCGGTGCGGGCCAGGGCGTTCAGGCCATAGAGCACCACCAGGATCTGCCACACCGCAGGCAGCAGGGCGCTCAGCAGAAACTGGGCGTAGCTGGAATTGATGTTGTAGAGCGCGGTAACCTGGCTCGCAATGGGTACGGATTGTCCCAGGGCACCGGGCAGCGTCGTGCCGTCGGCCATGGCCGAGAGCACGCCCACCTGGCCATTGAGAGTTCCCACCACCTGGGCCAGTGCGGAGTTGACCAGCTTGGCAATCAGGATGAACTGGCCATTGTTGAACACGGTCACCCTGGGTTGGGTCCCCTCGCGGGCATCCCGCTCCAGGTGATGGGGGATCACCACCAGGGCATAGATGTCTCCCCCACGCAGTGCCCTGGCCCCCTCGTCGATGGCGTCAAACTGCTGCGCTATCTTGAGCCCGGCGGAGCCATCGAGAGAGAACGCCAGTTGTCGGGAGAGGGTGCTGCGATCCAGATCCACCAGACCGACCTTGAGATCCCGCGCCAGGCCGGCTGAAAAGATCCAGCACAGGATCCCTATCAGCAGCAAGGGGACCCAGCTCGCCAGCGCCCGGCCGAACGGGTCCTGCCAGAGCAACCGCCATTCGCGTCCCATCAGAGCTCGACCAGCACGCTCATGCCGACCCGCAGCCCGTCAACCGGCTGCAAGGGGCGCGCTTCCACCTGGAAGCTTTTCATGTCGAACCCCTGGCGGGTGTCGGTGGCACGCCAGGTGGCGAAATCCCCCATCACGGCCACATGGGTCACCTTGAAGCGCACCAGCTGATCCCCCAGGCCGGGAATACGGGCATCAAACTCGGTACCGACCGGGAACCTTGGCAAGAGGTCCTCACGGACATGGAACTGGGCCCAGGCATCCTTCATGTCGAGCAGGGTCACCACGGGGAAGCCCTGGGGAGCCAGCTCGCCGCTACGCAACAGCACCTGGGCAACTTCCCCCTCGTGTGGGCTGGCGATGCGGGTATCGGCCAGATAGGCTTCCATTTCCGCCACTCCGCCAGCCGCCATCTTGGCCTGCTCGCGGGCCGCTATCTTGGTCTCTTCCCGCGCCCCTTCCAGCGCCATCTGGTATTGCTGCCAGGCCATGCCCTCGCTGTACTTCGCCGCCTGCCAGGCCGTCCAGGCCTCGTCACGCTTTTGCAGCGACATCACGCCATCCCGATGCAGGCTGGCAATGCGCTCGTAGGTTTTGCCATGAAGCAGGGCAGCCGCCTTGGCCTGTTGCCACTGATCCTTGGCGGCCGCGATCTGCTGCACTCGCGCCCCCTTCTCGGCCTCTTCGGCCATGGCACCCGCCGCGGCCTGCCCGGCCTTGGCCTGACTCAGCTTGGCCTCGATCTCCGGGCTCGCCAGAGTGAACGCCAGTTGGCCCCTGGCCAGTTGATCCCCCTTCTTCACCAGCACCTCGTCGATGCGGCCCGCCACCTTGGAAGAGACCGAATACTGCTGCGCCTCTATCTGCCCCTGCAGACGCACCGGCTCCGGCTGATAGGCCAGCCAGAAGCGCCAGCCCAGCCAGAGCACAAGCAATACCAGCGCCAGTGGCAGCAGCCAGGGCTTGCCCTGGCTCATCTTCTTCTTGATGGGGGGATGACTCATGAATTCACCTCGGCAAACGGGCGACCCTTGACGGTCGAAACGGACATGAATAACGGAGTGGAAGAGCGCGCGATCATGAGTTCACCTCGATCGCCTGGCCATGCTGATACTGGTTGAAACTGTTCATCTGACCGGAGAGTGCCAACAGGCGGGCCAGAGAGATCACGTATTGATAGGCGGCGGCGGCGCGCTGGGTCTTGACCCCGGCAAGCTGGGTCTGGGCATCGACCACATCGAGGGAAGTGGAGAGCCCCTGACCGAATGCCTTGTCACGCAACCGCACGTTCTCCTCGGCCAGCGCCTGGGTCGAGGAGAGAGAGTGATACTCCTCCAGTCCCTGGGCAGCCTCGCGCCAGGTCTTCTCGACCAGCAGCTCCAGATCCTGGCGGGTCTTGGCTTGCAGCAGGTTGACCTGGAGTTCGGCGCTCTTGGCTGCCTGGACTGTCTCGGAGCGGCCATCACGACTCACCAGCGGCATGCTGACCCCGACACCAACCAGCCAGTCCGGTGTGGTCTTGGAGACAATGGAATCATCTTCATAGAGGTTGTAGTTGCCGAACAGGAAGAGCTCGGGGGCGTACTTGCCCTTCTCCAGCTTGATCATCCCCTGGGCCTGCTCCTTCTTGGCCGTCAACAGCTTGAGACCGGGATGCACCGACAGGGTCTCCTCCACGAAGGGAGACAAGGCTGGCATCCCTTCGTTGATGAAGAGGGCGGTATTGGGCTCAGCCTGCTTGAGCTTGAGCATGTGGCCGAGCGCCAGCTGGGCGATCTCCAGGCTGCGCCTGGCCTTCTGGGTATCGATGCGTGCCCTGTCATAGGCAGACTGGGCCGACAGGCGCTCCACCTTGGCGATCTGCCCCTGGGCTTCGAGCTTCTTGGCATGATCCAGATGGTGTGCCAGTCCCTGCTCGATCTCCTGCTTGGTCTGCACCACCTGCGCCGCCAGCACCACCCCGAAGTAGGTCTGGGAGAGGCTCTCGAAGGTGGACTGCTGTTTGAGCACCAGCAACTGCTCAGCCTCGCTCACCTGGGCCTGACGAATATCCTGGGCCGCATCGATGCGCCCGCCGGTAAAGAGCGGCCATAGCATCTTGACCGAACTGGTCACCACGTTCTGCTTGGTGAGGGGGGTGACGAAATCGCTCGGACTGAGGTTGAGTGCCTGCATCACGGGCCCCAGCACCTTGCCGAATTCCGGATGATTGGCGATGGGGTTGAGATCCAGCATGTCCAGCTCCATCGGCTGATCGAGATGGGTATAGCTGGCCCCCACATCCACCTTGGGCAGGTACATGGCCTTGGCCGCCTCCCGCAGTTGCTGGGCTCTCTCCACCCCGGCCTGCTCTGCCGCCAAGCCGTCATCCTGCTGGATGACCCGACTCCAGGCCTCGGTAAAGCTGACCGTCTGCGCCTGGGCCGACCCCAGCACGACACCCAGCAGGCATGGGCAGAGCGATTTGATGAACTTTGCCGTCATACATCCCCGATCCGTTTGTAATGAAATTGTGTAGAGTCTTTGCTCAATTCAGGCCCGCTATCATAGCCTAAACCGGCTTGAGAGGGAGACTCACAAATCACCATCCCCCTCACTCGCGCCCTCCTGACCATGGTCACAGACAATATGTCCGATTTTCAAGCACTCCTGAATTTGCAAGCCTTGGCGCGACGTTTTTTTCAGAAAAAAATGGCTGACGCTCAAATACTAACCTTTTCTCCTGACTAAAAAATGCGTAATATACGCCGCCCTAAGCCGATGGTAACCGTGGAATGCAGATAGGTCCCCACACGCTTGAAACTCCCTTGATCGTGGCCCCCATGGCCGGTGTAACAGACCGACCATTTCGTGAACTTTGTTTACGTTTGGGAGCCGGTATGGCCGTTTCCGAGATGCTGCTGGCCAACCCGGATGTCTGGGATACCCAGAAAACCCGGATGAGAATGGATCACTCTGCTGAAGGCGGCTTGCGATCGGTCCAGATTGCCGGTGCCGACCCCGAGATGATGGCGTTTGCTGCCCGCTACAACGTGGAGCAGGGCGCTCAGATCGTCGACATCAACATGGGATGTCCGGCAAAAAAAGTGAATAAGAAGCTGGCAGGTTCCGCCCTGCTGCGTCAGCCAGACCTGGTCAGATCCATCTGCCGGGCCGTGGTGGATGCGGTGGAAGTACCTGTCACCTTGAAGATCCGCACAGGATGGGATCCGGATAACCGCAATGGCGAGGAGATCGCCCGAATCGCCGAAGATTGCGGTATCGCGGCCCTTGCCGTGCATGGTCGTACCCGTGCCTGCCTCTACAAGGGCGAAGCGGAGTACGACACTATCAGGGCGATTAAGCAGGCCGTATCGATTCCTGTTGTCGCCAATGGCGACATCGATAGCCCGGAGAAAGCCCGGTATGTCCTCGACTATACCGGTGTCGACGCCGTGATGATCGGCCGTGCTGCGCAAGGACGACCCTGGATTTTCCGGGAAATCCGCCATTTTCTTGAAACGGGCACCAAGCTGCCGCCTCCCGACAGGGAAGAGGTTCGCACCCTGATGAACGAGCATGTCACCAATCTGCACCAGTTTTACGGTGCCTATCTGGGAGCGCGCATTGCCCGTAAACACGTGGGCTGGTATCTGGATGAAGAAGAGGCGGGCCGAGAATTCCGTAAGCACTTCAATGCCCTGGATTGTGCAGACGCACAACTCGAGGCACTCGAAGCGTATTTCGATGGATTAGGTTAACGCATAACTAAAGAGCCGACCGAATATGTTCGAACAAACCCTGACTTCTGATGCATTGGTAACAACTACTCACAATCACGCTGCCGAGCCGACCCAACGCCCCCTGCGTGACTCTGTGCAACAGGCCCTGCGTAACTACCTGGCCCAGTTGAACGGTCAGGAAGTGATTGATCTGTACGATATGGTTCTCTCCGAAGTCGAAGCTCCCATGCTGGACGTGATCATGCAGTACACCCGTGGCAACCAGACTCGCGCCGCCGTGATGATGGGCATCAACCGCGGCACTCTGCGCAAGAAACTCAAGCGTTACGGCATGAACTGATCCCGGTCATTCTGCTGCAGTGCAGACGAAGGCGTATCCCAGCGATGGGATACGCCTTTTTCTATGCCCGGAGTGTACCTTCTCACTCCACCGCCAACTTGATACCCAGACCCACGAACAGCCCCCCCATCACGCGATTCAGCCAGGTGGCCACCCGGGCGGGCAGTCGCACCTTGCGGCTTGCAAACGCGGTGGAAAACGCCAGCAGATGGCACCAGATCATGCCGTTGAAATTGAAGATGCAGCCCAGCACGATGAATGCCAGTGCTTTTTGCGGCGCATCTGGCGCGATGAACTGGGGTACAAAGGCGAGGAAGAACAGGGCCACCTTGGGGTTGAGGACATTGGTGAGCAACCCCTGCCGAAAGATGCGCCCATAAGAGAGCGCAGGCAGCGCCACAGCCCCATCCACAGACGTTGAAGTGCCACTCCTCTGCCAGAGCATGGACACGCCGAGATAGACCAGATAGAGCGCCCCCATCAGCTTGATGACGGCAAACAGCTCGGCGGAGGCACTCAACAGGGCAGACAGTCCCAGAGCTGCCGCCAACACATGCACCATGGTACCTGTCCCGATACCCAATGCCGCCATGGACCCTGCACGCCATCCCTGGGAGCCGCTGCGCAGCATGATGAGCAGGGAGTCAGGCCCAGGCATCATGTTCAACAGCAGGCCAGAAACGATAAACAACACCAGATCGTGGATCCCCAACATAGACAGCTCCTTGTACATGAAAGAAACAGTCTATGGATCCTGAAGTACTTGTCACTCCCGTTTCCGGCGATAGTGATTATCAAGGAAGGGAATAGCGTTTGAGCCGGAGATACTTGACGCTCAACCTGGTGAGAAAGAGAGATTGAGCCGTTTGAAAGGCAGTGATACTGGCTGAATAGCAATGTTTATCGGTGTAATAGACTGGATTTTGTGCATTAGCCAGACTTGTTATCTAAAAAATAAATTTCAGGCAATAAAAAACCCCGCTCGAGTGAGCGGGGTTCTTCGTGTTGGGTGCCTGGCAGTGTCCTACTCTCGCATGGCGAATGCCACACTA